>CAMZIS010000034.1 GCA_947307285.1 uncultured Peptococcaceae bacterium
GCCCGTTTGGGCTAATAAAGCTCCAGATATTTTTCGATCACGGGCGGACGCTCCGGGTCGGCGTAAGCGTTCAGTCTCGCTCCCCAGTTTTCCGCGCGCAAACGCGCCAGATGGGCGTCCAATGATCCCTGATCCGCCCAGGTCTCCATCATCACGGCGAGAGCGTCTTCCTTCACGCCGTAGAGGGCGTAATCCACGCAGCCCGGCTCCTGCCGGGTCTGATCCACCAGCTTTTCCGCCAGGGCGATATATTCCTCCCAGACCCCTTCTTTGAGCCAGCGTTTGGCCACTAACTTGATCATGGGCCCTCCTTATTCGTTGAGCAGGGCGGTCAGTATCTCCCGGATGGCCCGGGGGTCGGCCGCGCCTTTGAGCTGGCGCATGGCCTGACCGAACAGGGCGTCCAGGGCCTTCACCTTGCCGCCCTTGTAGTCGGCTACGATCTTGGGATTGGCGGCTACGATCTCCCGCAGCACGGATTCGGTGGCGCTGTTGTCCGCCACCTGGTCCAGGCCCTGCTCCCTGATGAAGCTTTCCGGGTCGGCGTCGTTTTCATAGACGGCGGCGAACACGGTCTTGGCGTTGGGTCGGGTCAGCTTCCCTTCAGCCACCTGCTTGATGATGTAGGCCAGCTTCTTGCCGTCGAACTCGATATCGTCCGCGGCCACCCCGGCCTTGCGGGCCAGGGCCAGGGCTTCCGTGAGCAGCCAGGCCGCCGCGTCCTTGGCGTCGCAGCCGGCCTCGATCAGGTCGTCGAACAGGAAGGCCAGGTTGGGGCTGGCCGTGAGCTGGGCCGCTTCTTTTTCTTTCAGGCCGAGCTCAGAGATATAGCGCTCTTTCTTCACGTCCGGCATCTCGGGAAGGCTCGCGCGGACCGCTTCGATCCACTCCTCGTCCACGACGACCGGCGGCAGGTCCGGGTCCGGGAAATAGAGATAGTCGGCGGCGGTCTCCTTTTCCCGCATGGCAAAGGTCTGCTTCTTGGCGGGGTTCCAGCCCCGGGTCTCCTGGATCAGCTCCTCGTCGCCCCATTCCAGAGCGTCGATGTGCCGTTCCACCTCGTAGGCGATGACCTCGCGGATGGCGGAGAGGGAGTTCATGTTCTTGACCTCGGTGCGCACGCCGAATTTTTCCTCGCCCTTTTCCCGCACGGAGATGTTCACGTCGCAGCGCATCAGGCCCTGTTCCATGCGGCAGCGGCCCGCGCCGGCGTATCTTAGCAGGGAGCGCAGCTTTTCCAGATAGGCCACCACCTCGTCGGCGGAGCGGAAATCGGGCTCGCTGACGATCTCGCACAGCGGCACGGAGCAGCGGTTATAGTCCACCATGGAAATGCCGGCGTAGTCGTCGTGCAAAAGCTTCCCCGCGTCCTCCTCCATGTGGATGCGGTTGATGCGGATCTTTTTCTTGCCCGCCTTGGTCTCGATCTCCACCCAGCCGTTGGTGCAGATGGGATGATACATCTGGGTGATCTGGTAGGAGTTGGACAGGTCGGGATAGTAGTAGTTCTTTTTGTCGAAGGTGCTGTAGCGGTTGATGGTGCAGTTGGTGACCAGACCGGCGGCGATGGCCTTGTTGACCACGTTGCGGTTCATCACCGGCAGCAGCCCCGGCATGCCGGCGCAAGCCGGGCACACGTTCTCGTTGGCGTCGGCCGAGCTGTCGTTGGCGCAGGAGCAGAATATCTTGGATTCGGTGGCCAGCTCCACGTGGACCTCCAGTCCCATTACGGTTTCCCAGGCCATTATTCGGCACCTCCTTCCAAAGCGGCGGCGGCGGTGAGGGCGGCGTTGTCCTTCCCGCTGTCGGCAATGAGCTGCAGGGCAAAGGGCAGTCCGGCGGCGTTTTCGCCCCGGGGCAGGGCCACGCAGGGCAGGCCGGAGATGAGGGCCGGCGCGGACCAGCGGCGGTCCTCGTCGGTGAGGGCCGGGATGTCCGCCGCGTCCTTGGCGTAGGCGCCGCCCGAGGAAAGAGGCAGCAGGGCCGCGTCGTAATCCTTGAACAGCTCCCGGAAGGTCTCGCGGATGAGATAACGGGCCTGCAGGGCCTTGTAGTAGTAGTCGTCGTAGTTGCCCTTGGACAGCACGTAGGTGCCCAGCAGACAGACGAATTTGGCGTGGAGGCCGAAGCCCTCGGAGCGGGAGCCCCGGTACAGGTCTTCGATGTTGCGGTATTTCTCGGTGCGGTAGCCGTATTTCACGCCGTCGAAGCGGGACACGTTGTTGCAGCCCTCGGCCGCGGCCATGCAGGTGTAGGCGGGACCGGCCAGCTCCAGATAGGGCAGGCTCACCCGGTCCACCTTGGCTCCCCTGGCGGCAAGCTGGGCGGCGGCTTCCTCGGCCGCCTGACGCACCGCCGGGTTGGCGGCTTCGCTGAGCAGGTTCTCGACGTAGGCGATCTTCAATCCGGCCACGGAGGCCGCCGAAGCGGGACACCGAGCCGTAGGTGGGACGGAAGGCGACGCAGCCGCTTTGGGCGGCCAGACGCAGGCTGTCGCCGCAGTCCACGATGAGGCCCGCGTCAGCCTGGCCCGCCTGCACGGCGGCAGCGGCGGCGGAGCCGAGGAAGGCGGCGTTCAGGGGGTTGTCCGCCGGGCCGAACCAGCAGGTCTCGCTGCCGGCCATGGCAAATTCGCCCACGTGGGTCTGGCCCGCTATCTCCTAGCCCTTGGCCAACAGCCGGTCCACGGCCTCGGCCTGGAAGGGAGGAGCGAAGTTGTACAGCATATGGCTGCCCGCGGCGCAGACCTGATCTTTGATGATGATGTTGTCGTCGATGATAACTTTTTTCGCCATGTCCGCCTCCTCAGTCCGCTACCCGCGGCACGGCGAAGCAGTTTTCCGCCTGCTCCGGCGCCTGACGCAGTATCTCTTCCCGGGAGACGGTCTTGGCGCGCACGTCTTCCCGGTATACCGGGGCCACGCCGTCGGCCCAGACCATGATGGGCGTATCGGTGAATTTGGCTTTTTTCAGAGGATCGAGCAGCGAGAGAGTGCGGTCGAATTCCGCGGCTATCTGCTCTTCCTCCGCCCCGCTCAGGTCGAATTTGTTGAACAGGGCGATCTTTCGCAGCAGTTCTTTGTCCATGCAGCACCTCGTGATAATAGAGTTTATATAAACAAAAATGAAAGCGAAATGATTTACAGCAGCTCTTTCAAAACGGCTTTGGCCTTGCCGGCGTAGTCCAGATGGTAGGACAGATAGGGGTCGAGGGCCTGCTCGATCTCCCGGTCCAGGGCGGGGGAGAGGCGCAGCCGGCTCACCTTGGAAAAAGGAGCTTCCCTGAGGGTGGTCATGTAGCGCAGGGCCCCGGGGGAAAGCAAAGGCAGGCCGTTACGGAGGGAGTTTCCGGAGGAAACTCCAGAGGTTGCGTCAGCAACCTCCGCACAAGCGGCGCACAAAAGCTGCCCTTTTTGGGGCGAAAGCAGGAAGCGGCGGGGGTCGGCGGAGGCCGGGCTTTGCCCGCAGGCGGCGCAGCAGGAAAGGTCGGGCAGCAGGCCCAGCTGATCCAGGAAGCGCAGCTCGAAAAAGCGGGCCGTGCGGGAGAGCTGGTCGTCCAGCTTTATCATCAAAAAGGCGGCCCGGGCCAGAGCGAACAGGCCGGGCTCGGGCCGGTTTTCCGGCCAGCCCGCCAGCAGCAGTTCGCTGAAATAGGACAGATAGGCGAAGCGCTCCACGTCGCCGCCGGGGGGCAGATAGCTCTCCTCCTGCCGTCCCTCTTTGAGGAAGCTGACCCCACCCTTGGCCGGGGAGAGGGTCACGGTGGCGCGGCAGAAGGGCTGAGCGCAGGCGGCAAGCTTGCTGCCGGGCTTTTTCGCGCCCCGGGCGATCGCCGTCTCCGGGCCCTTTTCCAGGCTCACCAGGGTCAGCAGCCGGTCCTGCTCCCGCCAGTCTCTGGCCCGCAGCACGATAGCCTCATAGGTGCGGTCGCGTACGTCTACCATAGGTCAGTCCATCTCGTCCAGGGCGTTGGCCGTCAGGTCCCAGGAATCCAGCAGGCCCTGATTGTTGCGCCAGTCCTTTTTGGCCCGGACCTGCAGCTCCAGCCAGACCTTGCAGCCGAAGATGCTTTCGATCTCGCGGCGGGCGGCGGCGCCGATCTTTTTCAGCATGGCGCCCTTTTTGCCTATGATGATGCCTTTTTGCGAATCCCGCTCCACGTAGATGGTGGCCTCGATATAGAGGGTGCCGTTGTCCCGCTCCTCCATGGCCGGCACGGTGACGGCCACGGCGTGGGGCACCTCGTCAGTGGTGGCGAGAAGCACCTGCTCCCGCACCAGCTCGGCCACGAGCATGTTCTCCGGGAAGTCGCTGATCATGTCCGCCGGGTAATACAGGGGCCCCTCGGGCAGGGCCGCGTAGACGGCGGCCATCAGAGCGTCCGTGTTCTCGCCGGTCAGGGCGGAGCAGGGCACGATCTGGTCAAAGTCGTATTTCTCCGCGAAAAAGGCTATCTTCGGCAGCAGGGCCGTTTTTTCCACCGCGTCCGCCTTGTTCAGCACCAGAAAGACCGGGGTGTGCAGGCCGGACAGCATGGAGAGGATGTATTCCTCCCCCGGCCCGAATTCGTCGGTCACGTCGTTCAGGTAGAGGATGAGGTCGCAGCCGGAAAGAGATTCCCGCACCGCCTCCATCATGCGCTCGCCAAGCTTGAACTTGGGCTTGTGCACGCCGGGGGTGTCGATGAACACCGCCTGCATCCTGTCGTCGGTGTAGATGCCGCGGATGGAATTGCGGGTGGTCTGGGGCTTGTCCGAGCAGATGGCCACCTTTTCGCCTACCAGGCGGTTGATAAGGGTGGATTTGCCGGCGTTGGGCCGGCCCAGCAGGGCTACGAAGCCGGAGCGGAAGGGAGTTTTTTCAGTCAAAGGTCGTCTCCTGATTTTATTCCCGGGGCAGGTCCAGGGCCTGCATGATCTCGTCCTGTTTGGCGAACATGGCCTTTTCCTCGGTCTCGCCCAGCTCGTGATCATAGCCCAGCAGATGCAGCAGGCCGTGGACGAAGAGGAACACGGTCTCCCGCAGAGGGCTGTGGCCGAAGGCCTGGGCCTGGGCCGCCGCCTTTTCCCGGGAGATCACGATGTCGCCCAGGGCCACGGGCAGCTCTTCCGGCGCCTCCTGCCATTCCCCGGCTTCCCACTGGGGGAAGGAGAGCACGTCGGTGGCTTTGTCTATGCCGCGAAAGTCGCGGTTCAGTTGGCGGATGCCCGCGTCGTCGGTGAAGATGAGTGAAAGCTCCGCGTCCCGGGGGAAGCCGCAGCTTTTAAGGGTCTGCCGCGCCGCGGCCCTGAGCTTTTGCCGTTCGGCGGCGTCCGTGCGCCGGGCTTTGTTTTCGTGACCGATGGTGAGATTTACGCGCATGTTTTCTCCTTATTCCGGTTTATAAGGGGTATCGCCGGTCTGCCCCTCCGGCAGCCGGGCCGCGTTGGCCGCCGCCAGCTGGGACTGACGCAGGGCCTGCTCGATGGCCTTGTCCTGCTCGTTGCCGTAGGACACCCGCAAATGGTTCATGCCGGAGAGCACCATGAGGAAGCTCTGTTCGATCTGCTCCAGATCGCGGAAGGTCAGAGGGCACTGCCGCAGCTGGTCTTCGGCGCCGATCTTGGACTGGATGACCTCATGCACTCTTTCTTCGATGACGGCCCGGTCCGAGGTGTTCAGGGCCTGCACCGCGGCCTGCACCGAATCGGCCAGCATGACCAGGCCCGCTTCCTTGGTCTGGGGCTTTTTGCCCTGATAGCGGAAATCCGCTTCTTCCACCAGCTCGGGGTAGTCTGCCTGCTCCAGCGCGCGGCGGTAGAAGAAGTTGAGGCGGCTGTCGCCGTGGTGCTGCTCCACGATGTCGATGACCTCCTGGGGCATGCGGGCCTGCCGCAGCATGCGTCCGCCGTCTACCGGGTGGGAGGTGATGATCATGGCCGACAGGGCCGGCTGCAGCTTGTCGTGGGGGTTGTCCCCGGGCCGCTGGTTCTCGATAAAGAACTGGGGCCGTTTCAGCTTGCCCACGTCGTGATAATAGGAGGCTACCCGCACCAGCATGGTGTTGGCGCCGATGGCGTCCGCCGCGGCTTCCGCCAGATTGCCCACCAGGATGGAGTGGTTATAAGTGCCAGGCGCTTCCATCATCAGGCGCTTGAGCAGGGGATTGTTGGAATTGGACAGCTCCATCAGGCGGATGGAGGTAGTAACGCCGAAGGCGGATTCCAAAAAGGGCATCAGGCCCATGGCCAAAATGGAGGAGAGCAGGCCGTTGGCCGCGCCGAAAATAACGCCGACGCCTATTTCAGCGGCGCTCTTATGCCAGATCAGGCCCCAGGCCAGCACGGCGACGGCGTTGGCGCCGGCCACCCACAGACTGGCGCCGATGAACTGGAAGCGCTGATAAAGGCGGGTGGCGGCCAAAATGCCCATGATGCCGCCGATCAAAGCGGTGATGGAAAAAAGCAGCTCGCCGCCGGCGATGATGCCCATGCACACGGAAAGGGTGCAGGTGCTGAGGAAAGCGGTGTTGCGGTCCAGCAGGATGGACAGCAGCATGGAGGCGGCCGGCACCGGAGCCAGCAGGCTGATGAGGCTGCCCGCCTCAGAGCCGCCGGCGAACTCGATCATGGAGATCAGCTTGGCCAGCAGCAGGAAGAGCAGCAGCAGGGCGGCCACCAGCAGCAGCAGGGTGGGCTTGTTATAGATGGGCTGCTTGAACTGACGCAGGTAGAACAGGAGCATGGAAAAGAGCAGGGTCAAAATGAGCAGCAGGCCCAAGTAGGGCAGGCGGCCCTGCTGGGTGGAGAGCAGGCCCAGGGCTTCCAGGGCCTCCACCTGCTCGGCGGTGATGGGCGCCCCGCGGGAGATCAGCTTCTCCCCGGACATGACCTGCACCTGCACGGGCTCCACCGCGTCCATGGCCGCGTCCTGAGCGGCGCGGGTGGCTACGGCGTCGTAGGCTTTGTTATAGGGCAGCTCCATGGCTTCCAGCAGGTTCTTGAAAAAGACCTCGGGCTGGCCGTTGATGGAGGACAGGGAGATGGAGAGCCCGATCTTTTCCCGGGCGGCGGCGGTCTCGTCCGTGCCGATACCTTCGGCGTACACGGGCTGCACCATAGAGATGAACAGGTCGAACAGGGAAGTTACCTCTTCCTCGCTGAGGGAGAGCATATAGTAGAGGCAGTCGTCGCTGTAATTGCCGGGCAGGGCGGAGCGGACGTCGGCCAGCCCCTGGGTGGTGGCGGAGCCGGCGGCCACCTTGCGGCCGTAGTCCCGCAGCTGGTTCTCTACGCTCTGCCACACCTCTTCGTCCACCACGAAGATCTGTCCCACCTGGGACGCGGCCTCGTTGCGGGCGGCCTGGGTGGCCAGATCGCTTTCATAGCTGGTGGCAGCGCCGCGGTAATAGAGGTCTTCGGAGGCGATGTCCCCTTCGGTATAGGAAATATGGTTGGTAAACAGGTCCACCGCCAGGATGGCGAAAGCCAGGGCTATGGTGGCGGCCAGACCCAGCAGACGCACGGCGCGGCGACGGCGGCGGATCTTGTTCCGCTTGATGGCGGCCGGCGAAGGATGGGTCCTGCCTTCTGTTTTATTGGACATGGGTACCTCTCCTTTGAACGGATCAGTAATGGTATCAGTTGCTTTCGTAGGCTTCGATGATCTTCTGTACCAGGGGGTGACGGACCACGTCCACCTTGCTCAGATAGCAAAAGGCGAGGCCCTTTACGTCCCGCAGCCGGGCTTCCGCGTCCACCAGACCGGAGGCCTGTCCTTCCGGCAGGTCCACCTGGGTCACGTCGCCGGTGATCACGGCGCGGCTGCCCTGGCCGATGCGGGTGAGGAACATCTTCATCTGCTGGGGGGTGGTGTTCTGGGCTTCGTCCAGGATGATGAAGGCGTCGTCCAGAGTGCGGCCCCGCATGTAGGCCAGAGGCACCACCTCGATGGTGCCGCGGTCGATGGCCTTGGCCGCGGCGTCGATGCCCAACGCCTCGTCCAGAGCGTCGTACACCGGGCGCAGGTAGGGGTTGACCTTGTCCTTCAGATCGCCGGGCAAAAAGCCCAACTTTTCGCCGGCTTCCACCGCCGGGCGGGCCAGCACCAGCTTGGCCACCTCGTGGGCCTTGAAGGCGGCCACCGCCTTCAGCACGGCCAAAAAGGTCTTGCCCGTGCCCGCCGGGCCGATGGCAAAGGTGATGTCGTGGTCGTCGATGGCTTTCAGGAACTGCCACTGGCCGAAGGATTTGGGCTTGATGGCCCGGCCCCGCTGGGTGGTGAACACGGTGTGGGTCAGCAGCCGCGCCGTGCGCGGGTCCTCCTCCTGGCGGGAGGCCAGGGCGTAGTTGACGGTAAGGGCGCTGATCTCCACCCCGGCGGAGGCCAGGGTGGTCAGGTGGCGCAGCACGTTTTCCGCCTCGCGCACCTCTTTTTCGTCGCCGCAGATGGTGAGCTCGCCGCCCCGGGCGTGCAGCTCGGCCTTCAAGCCCTCGTCCAGCTGGCGCAGGAAGCGGTCCTGCCGGCCGAAGATGGCGGCGGCCATATCGTTGCTGAGAGTTATCTTCTTTTCCAAATATAAAGCCTTTCTGTTTACAGTATTGACGTCGTCTTATTCAGGGTTTATATGCTGATTTGCCCCGGGGCTGAGCCGGTCAGGCAAATATCATGAGCAGCAGGGCTGCCGCCAGCAGGATGAGGCCCAGCACGAATTCGACCGTCCCCACTTTTCTGGCATAGCTCTCGTCCCGGCGGCCGGATCGATGATCGGCTTCAAAGCCGTTTATGAGCCGGTATTTTCCCCGGAAGCGGATGAAATAGCCGAAGAGCAGGAAAGCCAGTCCCAGCAGGAAAGCGATGATCTTGAGCGCAGTCACACAG
>CAMZIS010000035.1 GCA_947307285.1 uncultured Peptococcaceae bacterium
CGTGCTCGAACATCTTGAGGAAGATCCACTGGGTCCACTTGTAATAGTCTTCCTCAGTGGTGTCCACCACGCGCTTCCAGTCGAAGGAAAAGCCCACCCGTTTCAGCTGCTGGGAGAACTTGACGATGTTGTCGTCAGTGACCTTGCGCGGGTGCTGGCCGGTCTTGATGGCGTAGTTTTCCGTGGGCAGGCCGAAGGCGTCGAAGCCGATGGGGAAGAGGACGTTATAGCCCTGCATGCGCCGCTTGCGGGAGACCACCTCCAGGCTGGAATAAGCCTTGATGTGGCCCACGTGCATGCCCACGCCGCTGGGGTAGGGGAACTCTACCAGAGCGTAGAATTTGGGCTTTTCGCTGTTGTCAACAGCGCGGAAGGCGTCCGCCTGCTCCCATTTTTCCTGCCATTTTTGTTCAACTGCTGCAAAATCGTACTTCATGGCCGACCTCCGTGATCCGGCGCTCACGCCGGATAGTTTTGTGAAATGATGGAAATTGAAAAAGACAGGGGCTCTGTCAGAGCCCCTTCCCGATAACGCTTACTGATGGAATTAGCCCCGGTTCAATTAGCTCTTTGTACTTTACCGGAACGAAGGCAACGCGTGCAGGCAGTGACCTTCCTGGGGCTGCCGTCCACGATCGCGTGCACGGTCTGCAGGTTGGGCTTCCACTGACGTTTGGTGCGGATATGAGAATGGCTGACGCTCATACCGGAACGAACGGTCTTGCCGCAGATATCACATTTGGCCATTTGTTGGCACCTCCTTTATTGAAAACGGTCCTCGCCAAGCGGAGAACCGCTTGTATGCGTACCTAAACATATTATCAGAAGGCAGTCGTTTTGGCAAGAGTTTTTTTATTTTTTTCCGCAAAAGCTTTACGGAAATCTCCCGCCTGCCGAAAAAGCCGGGTCAGCCCCGTTTCCGCAGCAGCTGGGGCAGGATGTCCTGGGTGATGAGCAGGCCCAGGATGATGGCGGCCATGCCCGTGAGAGAGAGGGGCGTCAGGTCCTCGTGCAGCAGCAGCGCGCCGGTGACGGCGGCCACCACCGGGATGACGGTGATATAGAGGGAGGCGTTGAGCATGCCGATGCGCTTTATGGTGCGGCCCCACAGCCAGTAGCACAGGGAGGAGGGGAGCAGGGCCAGGTAGAGCAGGACCGCCACATATTTCCCCCGCAGCAGGCCCGTGTCGAAATGAGCGCCGGACAGGAGGAACACCAAAGTCACCAGCAGCAGACCGTAGAACATCTGCCGCCGGGTGAAGAGCAGCGGGCTCAGGGGCTCGCTTTGGGCCTCGTTCACCCGCTGGGCCTTGTTGAGGGAAAAGGAATAGCCGGCCCAGGCCAGAGCAGCCGCCAGGGCGATGGCGTCGCCTGCCGGGTTGAGCCGCAGGCGGCTGCCGTTCAATATGACCAGAGCCACGCCCACGAGGCAGATGGCCAGCCCCGGGAAGAAGCTGCGGGTGATAGGCTTGCGGTCCGCCTCGGGCAGGAAGCGGTCGAACACGGTGGAAAACAGAGGCGAGATGGTGACGATGAGGCTGACGTTGGTGGCGTAGGTGAAGTGCAGGGCCGTAGCCTCCAGCAGATAATACACGGCGGTGCCCAGACAGCCCGACAGGATGAGCCAGCGGTCGCGTTTGACGCCCTGCCAGCCGCCCAGGGAGACGTATCTGCGGGTGACCAGGGAGAGGATGACGAAGACCAGGAGCAGGCGGCAGAAGATGATCTGCGCCGGCCGGAAATCTCCGTTGACTATGACCTTGCTGGCAATAAAGGCGCTGCCCCAGAAAAAGATGCAGATCAGCGCCATGATATGACCGGCCGACCGCTTGCTGCTGTCCATCGGATACGGGTCCCTTCCTCATTGATTATGGCTTACTGCCCTGATTTTACAATATTTTCACGCTACGCGCAATAATCGCGGCGATAATCGCGGCAACAAAAGAACGCGGCCGCGGCTCTCACCAAAGGGCGCCTCCCGTAATATGATGGGGCAGAGGAGGGCGAGATGCGGGCGCAAAGCGAGATCAACAGCCGGCTGCTGGAAATAGAGGAGGCTCTGCTGCGGGCGGCGGAGCAGCGGCAGCGCCGGGTCCTGCCCGACGCGGAAGCGGACCTGTACATCCTGTCCCTGCTGGATCAGATGGAGACCCTGCTCTGGGTGCTGGAGGAGGGCGGCGTGGTGCACTGAGCCGTGAAGCAGGCATGGCTATAAAAAAGACCGGGCGCGCTGGCGTCCGGTCTGTATGTTCGTTTGCTTCAGTTTATGCGTATGGAGGGGCGGAACAGACGGCCGAACACGTTTTGGGTGATGGCCAGGCCCAGCACGATGGCGGCCATGCCGATGCCGGAGATCAGGGTCAGCTGCTCCTTGAGGAAGATGGCGGCGCTGATCACGGTGATCAGGGGCGACAGGTTGACGTAGAGGGAAGTGTTCAGCATGCCGATGCGGTTGATGGCCTTGCCCCACAGCAGGAAGGAGCAGGCCGAGGGCAGGGCGGCCAGGTAGAGCAGCTTGGGCAGGTTGCGCATGGTGAACATGGCCCCGTCGAACTTGCCGCCGGTGACCAGGAAGACCACTAAGATCAGGGTCAGGCCGTAGAACATGCTGCGGCGGGTCAGCAGTAGGTCGTCCAGAGGTTCCTTCTGGGCTTCGTTCACCCGCCGGGCTTTGCTGAGGAAGAAGGAATAACCGGCCCAGGAGGCGGAGGCCAGCAGGCCGATGAAGTCGCCCAGAGGGTTCAGATGCAGCTTGGCTCCGTTCAAAATGACCAGGCACACGCCGGCCAGGCACAGGGCCAGCCCCGGGAAGAAGGTGCGGCCCAGCGGGGTGCGGTCTTCCGCGGGGAGGAAGCGGTTGAACAGGGTGGCGAACAGGGGCGAGATGGCCACCATCAGGCTGACGTTGGTGGCGTAGGTGAAGAGCATGGCCGTGCTCTCCAGCAGATAGTAAAGGGCCACGCCCATGCAGCCGGCCAGGAAGAGGAAACGGTCCCTTTTCAGGCCCTCCAGCCCGCCGATGGGCACGAATTTGTGGGTGATCAGGCACAGCAGCACATAGGCCAGGCCCTGGCGGCAGAGGATGATGTAGGGCGGGGCAAAACCGGCGCCCAGCAGCTTTTTGCTGGCGATATAGGCCGTGCCCCAGAACACGACGCAGGCAAAGGCCATCAGGTGGCCTTCGGCGTAATATTTGGTTCCTTTATTTCCCATACAGGTCGAACGCTCAAGCTTTCGCGTCCGGACCGGCCGGACTTCCATTATTTTTTCAACAGACCAAGCTAATTATAACAGCGCCCTTTGTCATAGGCAAGTTTATTGTTAACAAAAAGAAGGCGTTCCGCCTAATTTAATTATGCGGAACAGCCGCTGCCGGAATGAAAAAGGCTCCGGATCGTCTCCGGAGCCTTTTGCGTTTTTATTGTTCTTCCTGCGTGCCGGGCACCAGCAGGCTGACGGCCCGGGGCACTACCTCGATGGTCAAAGGCAGGTGGCCGAAGAGCTCGCCGTCCACGTCGGTGACTATGTCCGACTCCGTGGTGGAGGAAAACTCCACATGGGCGGTCTGGAAATAGATGAAGGTGGGGTCCATATCCACGCCCTGGGTCTTCAGCAGCTCCCGGAAGCCGCCGGGCTTGAACAGGGAGGCCAGGTCTTCTTTGTCCTCCTCCAGCTTGTCTTTGAGGGGCATGCGGAAAAAGCGTTCGCCCGACTCCTGGATCACGCGGACGATCTGTTCCGCGTTGTTCCGCGCCGTTTTTCTTTTCATCAGCAGCACGTCGAACAGGCCGTCTGACACGTCCGCCCGCCGCATCAGCTTGCGGATGGAAGCCACGCTCATGGAGTTGACGATGAGGCAGACGCTGTAATTGCCGTCGTTGCTGTACTCGGCGGAACGGATGGAAAGCGGCATGGAATAGGTCAGCTGCTCCGGCGCCTCCCGCACGGCCTGCAGGTAATAGGCCAGCTTGCCCAGGTTGTTCTTCTGTTTCTGATCGGTGCCGTGGGCCACCTCGGTGAACATGCCGAAGGCCGCGGCGTTCATGAAGTAGCGGCCGTTGGCGCAGCCGATATCCACCTGCTGATAGTTGCCCGCCCTGACCATCTGGCAAAAGGCGGGAGCAGTGTCCGGCAGATGCAGGGCCGTGGCAAAATCGTTGCTGGTGCCGGCGGCCAGGATAGCCAGGGGGATGCCGCTGCCGGAGCGCATGAGGCCGTTGATTACCTCGTTGATGGTGCCGTCGCCGCCGCAGGCGATGATGAGGTCGCAGTCCTCCCTGGAAAGGGCCGCCGCCGCTTCCGTGGCGTGGCCCCGGCGTTCAGTCCGGGTGACGCTGACGCTCTCCGCCCGGCCGCTCAGCAGCAGACGGCCGGCGATCAGCTCCAGCTGCTTTTGCACCGCGCGCTTGCCGGCGTTGGGATTTACGATAATGGATACTTTCATGGAAAGACCTTTCCCGAAATACTCAGATGATTAAAATGCGGTTAAATATCTACGGTTATTATACTATAAATCCAAGCCATTTCAAGTCGAAAGGTGAACTATACGCTGATTATTTCGTCCGGGCCTGCGGCGTGTAATAGATATCGATACGGCGCTCAGCCTGGGTCCAGCCCACCTGGGCGCCGAAGCTTTCCATGACGTAGCGCAAAGGCACGAAGGTGCGGGAATCCCGAATGACGGCGGCCACCGGCGTGCCTGGCACCAGCTGTCCGATGGTCAGCTCGAAGTGGCGGCCGTCCAGATCTATGCCCACCTTGCGCGCGGTCCCGTCCCAGCTCACGTCGGCACCCAGCGCTTCGGCGATGAAGCGTACCGGCACCATGGTGTAGCCGCCGCCGTTCTCGTCGGTCACCAGATAGGGCGCGGTGTCGGCCTGGATATAGGTCCCGTCCGCGAAAAGAAAGGGAGCGCCGATATACAGGATGAGATGGGTGGTATGCTCTTCGTCGGCCGGGTCTGCGCCCGTCTGCTCAGGCCCGTCATCGGCTCCTGCTGGGCCAGGATCGGGGGAGCCGCCGGGCGCGCTGTCGCTGCCGGAGTACTGGCCGCTGTCCCCAGGCGTATCGTCATTGCCGTCGCCTTGTCCGCCGTTTGCGGGTGCACTGCCGCTGCCGGGATCATTTTCGCTGTTCCCGGTGTCGCCGCCCGGCGCGGGAGTTCCCGGCGGCACGATGTCGAGGTAAATCAGGTAAAGCTGCTGACGGACGCCGACGTAGGCCTGCAGATTTATAACACAGCTTTCCGCCGTGCTCCAGGCGGCGCTGCCGTGGCCGTCCGCGTAAGGCACGTTGTCAATGCGCAGCTTGCATCCCGCCGCAGCCTGGGCCGTAACGGATATCTCCACCGGTCCGGAGGAGGTGTAGCTGATATGGTATTCCGACTGATCGGGGCTGAACCCGAAAGCCTGCTCCTGCCCGTTGATGGAAAGATCGACCGAGGTCAGCTCCACCGCGGCGGCGGCCCGGGCCGGGAAGGAGGGGACGAGCAGCAGAGCGAGAGTCAGACTGAAAACGAGGCACAGGCGGGTAACGTGGGATTTCATAGAGAACCTCCGTGGCAGTAGAAATAAATGCAAAAAATTTTCGGCAGGTACTTGCAAAAGCAGACGGCAGGGATTATAATCTAATCGAACATTTGTTTGGATAGATGGAGGGTACACAATGAACGATAAAGACCGTCAGGCCGCTTTGGACGCGGCTCTTTCCCAGATAGAAAAGCAGTTCGGCAAAGGCTCGGTCATGCGCCTGGGTTCGTCCACCATCACCGCGGTGGACGCCATCCCCACCGGCTCCCTGGCCCTGGATCTGGCCCTGGGCGTGGGCGGCATGCCCCGGGGCAGAGTGGTGGAGATCTACGGTCCCGAATCCTCCGGCAAGACCACCGTCGCCCTGCACATCGTGGCCCAGGCCCAGAAGATGGGCGGCACCGCCGCCTTCATCGACGCCGAGCACGCGCTGGACCCGGTCTACGCCCGCAATCTGGGCGTGGATATCGACGAGCTGCTCATCTCCCAGCCGGACACCGGCGAACAGGCTCTGGATATCTCCGAAGCTCTGGTCCGTTCCGGCGCGGTGGACGTTATCGTGGTGGACTCGGTGGCGGCCCTGGTGCCCCGGCAGGAGCTGGAAGGGGATATGGGCGACGCTCACGTGGGCCTGCAGGCGCGGCTGATGTCCCAGGCCTTGCGCAAGCTCACCGGCGCGGTGGCCAAGTCCAACACCTGTTTCATCTTCATCAACCAGATCCGCGAAAAAGTGGGCATCATGTTCGGCAATCCGGAAACCACCTCCGGCGGCCGGGCCCTGAAATTCTACGCCTCCGTCCGCATCGAGGTGCGCCGGGGCGACACCATCAAGATCGGCACCGAGCCCGTAGGCAGCCGCACCAAGGTCAAGGTGGTCAAAAACAAGGTGGCGCCTCCCTTTAAGCAGGCCGAATTCGACATCATGTACGGCCGCGGCATCTCCGCCTCCGGCAACATCCTGGACATCGGCGTGGAAATGAAGATCGTGGAAAAATCCGGAGCCTGGTTCAGCTACAAGGGCGAGCGCATCGGTCAGGGCCGGGAGAACGCCAAGGAATATCTGGAGACCAATCCGGAGGTCATGGCGGAGATCGAATCCCGCATCCGGGCCAAAGTCAGCGGCGCCGACGAACAGCCCCTGGAGATCGGCCTGGCCGACCCGGAAGACCTGAACAATGAGTAAAGGCCGTCCCAAAAACGATTTGCAGCAGCAGGATCAGGTGTATCCTGCTGCTTTGCAATACCTGGCCCGGCGGGAATACGCCCCGGAAGAGCTGCGTCAGCGGCTGCTGCGGCGGGGCGCCGACCCGGACGCGGCGGAGGAGGCCATTGCCCGGCTCAAGGAAAACAACTGGCTCAGCGAGGAACGCTTCGCCGCCTCCCGCGTGCGGCAGCGGCGTGATCTGTCCGGCCGGGGCCGGGCCGCAGTGCGGGCCGAATTGCGGGCCCTGGGTGTGGACGAGGCGGTGAGCAGCGCGGCGCTGGATGAGGAATACGACGAAGCCCGGGAGGCGGCTCTGGCTGAAGCGCTGGCTGACCGCGCTTTATCCGGACTGGAGGCCATAGACGATCCGGAGCTGCGTCTGAAAAAGATCCGTTCCCTGCAGCGGCGTCTGCTTTCCCGCGGCTTTTCCCAAAAGCACGTCATCGCGGCCACGGAAAAATATGTTTCCGCGCTGGGGAGCGGTGATGAATAAATACGCTTTGTGCTGTATTTTATACAAGAAAGAATCAAATTCCTTCTTGACATTTTTTGATTTCTGGATTAATATAAACGATAGACTTAATTTTGAATCCGGTAGGGATTCTGCTCATAGATGAACTTTTATATATATATCTTTTAGTTCCAGCCGCAAGCGCGAAATGCCTGATATATAATAAAAATATAACGTCGCAGGCGTCCCCGGGGCCTTCCTGGGCATCCCTGAGACCTGTTCATCTGTTCGGGTTCAAAATCGAGTTTTCACGCTCGGTTTTCTTTTTTTACCGCCCGGGAACGGGCACTAACGGCTGTTGCCGATTATAATAAAAGGAGGTAGTACATGGCCCCGATAGTCACCATCCTGATCATTATCGCCGCCCTGCTGGTCGGCATCCTGATCGGTTACCTAGTACGTAAAAAGCTGGCCGAAGCCCGCATCAAATCCGCGGAAGAAGCCGCGGCCAAGATCCTGATCGACGCCAAGAAGGAAAGCGAGACCCGCAAAAAAGAAGCTCTTTTGGAAGCCAAGGAAGAGATCCACCGTCTGCGCAGCGAAGCCGACCGCGACAACAAGGAGCGTCACAACGAGATCGTGCGGCAGGAAAAGCGCCTGCAGAAAAAAGAAGAAGATATCGACCGTAAGCTGGAAGGCATCGAAAAGAAGGAAGAAGGCATCCGTAAAAAAGACGCCGAATCCGAAGCCATCCGCGCCAAGCTCTCCGCCCTGCAGGAGCAAAAGCTGCAGGAGCTGGAGGAGATCTCCGGCCTCACCGTCAACGACGCCAAGCAGATGCTGCTCAACAGCATAGAAGAGGACGTGAAGCACGAAGCCGCCATCATGGTGCGGGATATCGAAAACAACGCCCGCGAGGAGGGCGAAAAGCGGGCCCGGGAGATCGTGGCCGCCGCCATCCAGCGGGTGGCCGCCGACCACGTGGCCGAGACCACCGTATCCGTGGTGGCCCTGCCCAACGAGGAAATGAAGGGCCGCATCATCGGCCGCGAGGGCCGCAACATCCGCACGCTGGAGACCATGACCGGCGTGGACCTGATCATCGACGATACGCCGGAGGCGGTCATCCTCTCCGGCTTCGACCCTGTCCGCCGCGAGATCGCCCGGGTAGCTTTGGAAAAGCTGATCCTGGACGGACGCATCCAGCCGGGCCGCATCGAAGAGATGGTGGAAAAATCCCGCCGCGAAGTGGAGCAGCGCATCTGGGAGGAGGGCGAACAGGCCACCTTCGATACCAACGTCCACGGCCTGCACGCCGAGCTGATCAAGCTGCTGGGCCGACTGAAGTTCCGCACCTCCTACGGCCAGAACGTGCTCAAGCACTCCATCGAAGTGTCCCATCTGGCCGGCGTCATGGCGGCCGAGCTGGGCGCGGACATCGCCCTGGCCAAGCGCGGCGGCCTGCTGCATGACATCGGCAAGGCCATCGACCACGAGGTGGAAGGCCCCCATACCCAGATCGGCGCCGACATCGCCCGCAAATACAAAGAGAGCCCGGACGTCATCCACTGCATACTGGCCCACCACGGCGACGTGGAGATCGCTTCCCTGGAAGCCGCGCTGGTCCAGGCCGCGGACGCCATTTCCGCCGCCCGTCCCGGCGCCCGCCGCG
>CAMZIS010000036.1 GCA_947307285.1 uncultured Peptococcaceae bacterium
GGAGACCATGACCGGCGTGGACCTGATCATCGACGATACGCCGGAGGCGGTCATCGTCTCCGCTTTCGACCCCGCCCGCCGCGAGACCCTGGAATACTACATCAAGCGCCTGCAGAAGCTGGAAGAGATCGCCGAAAGCTTCAACGGCGTGGAGAAATGCTACGCCATCCAGGCCGGCCGCGAGATCCGCATCATCGTCCAGCCCGACAAGGTGGACGACATCATGGCCACCCGGGTGGCGCGGGACATCGCCAAGCGCATCGAAGACGAGCTGGAATATCCGGGCCAGATCAAAGTGGTGGTCATCCGCGAGACCCGCTCCGTGGATTACGCCAAATAGCAGCTGCATCCCCACATCATCAAAAGACAGGCGGCGAAGCGCGACTTCGCCGCTTTTCTATTTTTATCGACCCGCTCAACTACTTTATTAATCCGCTGAATATGATATAATAATGGCGTCACGAACAGCTTTACCACAGGAAAGGCTTAGTATGAGATTACTGTTTATCGGCGATATCGACGGCGCGGCCGGCCGCCGCATGGTGCTGGAGCATCTGCCACGGCTCATCGAAGAATACGAGATCGACTTCACCGTGGCCAACGGCGAGAACGCCGCGAACGGCTTCGGCCTCAACCGCCGCGCCTTCGACGAGCTGCACGACTGCGGCGTGGACTGCCTGACCATGGGCAACCACACCTTCGACAACAAGGATATCTACGGCTTCATCGACCGGGAGGAAGCCCTGCTCCGGCCCGCCAACTATCCGCCCGGCCTGCCGGGCAGGGGAGTCGGTATCTACCCGGTGCTGGGCAAGCGGCTGCGGGTGATCAACCTCATCGGCCGCGTCTTCATGCGCTCCGCGGACTGCCCCTTCCGCACCCTGGACAGCCTGCTGGCGGAGGATAAGGCCGACTGGACCCTGGTGGATATGCACGCCGAGGCCACCTCGGAAAAGGTGGCCATGGGCTGGTACTGCGACGGCCGCGTTTCCGCCGTGGTGGGCACCCACACCCACGTGCCTACGGCGGACGCCCGCGTCCTGCATCGGGGCACCGGCTACGTCACCGACGCCGGCATGACCGGCCCGCGGGACTCGGTGCTGGGCGTGGATAAGGATATCATCATCGAGCGCTTCCTCACCGGCTTCAGCCCCCGCTTCGAAACGGCCCACGGCGATCTGCAGTTCAACAGCGTGCTCTTCGATCTGGCGGAGGACGGGACCTGCGCGGATGTGCGGCGGCTGGACCTGTGGCAGCCGTCTTTATGAGGTGACTATGCGGATAGACTGTCATAACGATACGGTGGGCTTCCTGCGCAATAACGACTCTTTGGAGCGTCAGAGCGGGGCCCATTTGGATTTTGAGCGCCTGCGTACATATCTGGACTGCTCTTTCTTCGCGGTCTTCATCGACCAGAAAAAATACGCCGCTGATCTGAGCGGCGAGTTTTCCCGTATGCTGGGCCTGCTCAAAGCAGATATCGCGCAGGCTCCCGGCGTCGAGCTGCTGCTCAATGGGAGCCAGCTTGATACGGACCCGCCTGAAAAAAGCCTGATCCTCCTGTCCATGGAAGGCGCCTCTCCTCTGGGCGACGACGGAGAGCTGCTGGACGAATACTTCGCCGCGGGGCTCAGGGCCCTGGGCCTGACCTGGAACTACGCCACGCCTTACGCCGGCGGGGCCCGGGAAGGGGGCGGCGTGACCGCGGCCGGCCGGCGGCTGATCAGTCGCTGCAACGACCTGGGTATACTGCTGGACGGGGCCCACGCCAGCCATGCCGCCTTCAGCGATCTGCTGCGGCTGAGCCGCTCTCCCATTATAGACAGCCATACCGTGTGCGCCGCCTTCGGCGACGATTTCGGCCGGGCCCTCACTGACGAGGAACTGCGGGCCCTGGCCGCCAAAGGAGGGGTGGCGGCCATCACCTTCGTGGCGGATTTTCTGGGCGCGGGCGGTTCCCTGGACCGGCTGTGCGAACACATAGAGTACGCCGTTTCCCTTATTGGCAGCGAACACGTGGGCCTGGGTGCGGATTACGACGGCGCCAAACTCGCTCCCGAGCTGGCCGGAGTGCAGTTCCTGCCTGCGCTCTACGGGCGTCTGCGGCAAAGGGGCATGGCTGAATCAGATTTGGAAAACGTGAAGGGGAACAGTGTTCGCCGTCTTTTGCGGCAGGTCTTGCCCCGGTAAGGCCTGAAATATCACCGGCCTGCGCCCGCTGCTTCACCGGCTGGTACGCGCAGGCGCATCACCGACGGGCACTGGCTTGAATACGAAATGACACACCGAATGACACGGGTGACGAGCATGGCTGGATTTGATACGCATATGCATTCCACCGCCTCCGACGGCGTGCTGCCGCCGGCGCGGGTGGTGGAACTGGCCAAAGAACGGGGCCTGCTGGGCATGGCCCTGACCGACCACGATACGGTGGACGGGCTGGAGGAGGCGACGGCTGCCGGACGGCGGCTGGATTTCACGGTCATCCCCGGCATCGAACTGTCCGCCGAGTACAACGACCAGGACGTGCATATCCTGGGCTACTGGATCGACGCGGAACAGATGCGCGCCGCCGGCCGCCTGCAGCAGCTGTCCGATTTCCGCACCGGCCGCATCTACGAGATCGTGCGGCGTCTGTCCCTGCTGGGCATGGAGCTGGACGCCGAGGCCATCGTGCGCTCCGCCGGCTCTTCTCCGGGCCGGCCCCATGTGGCCGCGGCCATGGTGGAGGCCGGCTACGTCAGCGACCTGCGCGCCGCCTTCGCCAAATGGCTGGGCCGGGGCAAGCCGGCCTACGTGCCCCGTTCAAAACTCTCGCCCTTCGAGGCGGTGGAGATGCGGGGCGGCCGCCATCGCCCATCCGGGCTGCGGCGTGCCGGACAGCCTGCTGACGCCCCTGATCCGCGCCGGCGTCACCGCCATCGAGGTCTATCACCCGGATCACAACCGGCTGGCGGAAAAGAAATACGCGGCCTTCGCCCTCAGGAACGGCCTGGCCGCCCTGGGCGGCTCCGATTTCCACGACCCGGCCGTGCATGAGCCGGGCAGCCGGGTGACCACTGTCGGTCAGTTGGGGAAACTGGCCGCGTCCCGCCGGGATTAAGCCGCCGCTTGCCGCATAAACTATAGCGATAAACTATCGCGGAGGCAGTTTATGGCAAAAAGCGGTCCCCCCGAAGCTCCCGGCGCGGGCGCAGACGCGCTTCGCCGCGAAGAGAATCTTCGCTCTGAAGACGTGCTTCGTTATGAAGAAAGCTCCCTGTATGAAGAAAAGATCCGCCGCATGGAAAGCAGCATCGATTCTCTGCGTCTGAGCCGGCGGATTTTGATGAGCCTGCTGGAACAGGTCAATGCCGCCGATCAGGCGGAACGGGAACGCCTGCTGGCGGAGAACCGCCGTCTGCGGCAGCGGGCGGGCCGCTATGCCAGACAGCTGTGGCAGGCCCGCTGCGCTTCCCGTAATGAGGAAGGAGAATCCACCCGGTGAAAGCCCCCAATTGGCTGCGGGATATCGCCCTGCTGCTGTCCCGTCTGACCTATCTGCCGCTGCCGAAAAAGTGGCGCTCCGACCCGTCGCGCCTGCCCCGGGCCCTGCGCTTCCTGCCTCTGCTGGGCGCGGTCAGCGGCGGCATCGTCTACGGCTGTATGCGCCTGTTCGTGGTCATGCCCCGGACCGGCGCCGCCGCCGTGCTCATCGGGGTGGAGTTGCTCTGCGGCGGCGCTTTCCTGCTGCGGGACCTGATGCGCACCGCGGACGGTCGGGGCGGCAGCATCGGCGACGCCGCCCAGGACATGCTGTCCGACGAGCCCATTTTGGATAACGATACCGAGCTGACCGTAAAGCAGCGCCGCTTCGACGTGGGCCGGGCCGGCCTGGTGTGGGGCCTGGTACGCACGCTGGCCCTTTATCTGATCTACCTTTACCTGCTGCGCCATCCGGAATACGGACAGGTCGCGGTCATCGCTGCCGCCGTGTCCTCGCGGCTGCTCATGTGCTGGACCATATATCACTACCCCGCCTTCCCTCCGGCCACTCTCCACCGGGGCCTCAGCGGCCGGGATTTCGGGTTGTCCTGCCTGCTGGCCCTGATCCTGCTGTGCCCTCTGTTCCCGGTGAGCGCCATGTCCCTGCTGGTCGGCTTCCTGGTGGCCCTGATGGGGGTCTACCTGTTCGCCAGCTACCGCATCCGCTTCCATATCGCCCTGGACGAGCCCTGCTACGGCGCGGCGGCGGCCTGGGCGGAGCTGCTGTTTTTGCTGGCCTGGCTGGCCGTGGTGCGCTGGCTGTAAAATTTTGCGTTATCCGCCGTCCGCTCTGTTCGGACGGCGGTTTTTTTGTTATAATGATTATGTTGCGAAAAAGCCCGGCGGACTGTCCTGTTTTCGGGACAGCGGCAGGGCTATGATAGATGATGCGGGAGGGGCGTATGGCAGACGCCAAAAGCAAAGGCAAAGACAATGCCGTATCCGAGGTATCGCACCAGGGCCACCGGGAACGGATGAAGCAGCGCTGTCTGGAAGAGGGTCTGGACAGTTTCGCCGACCATGAGGTGCTGGAGCTGCTGCTGTTCTACGCCCTGCCCTATCAGGACACCAACGGCCTGGCCCACCGGCTGCTGGACACCTTCGGCTCCCTGTCCGCCGTGCTCAACGCGGACTACAGCGAGCTGCTGCGGGTGAACGGCGTGGGCCGGCATACGGCGGCCCTGCTCTCTTTCATGCCGGACCTGCTGCGGCGCTACCAGATGGATCAGTTCGGGCCCCGGCCCAACCTCAGCACCCTGGCCCGGGCCGGCGACTATTGCTGCAGCCTCTTCCTGGGCAAGAATTACGAGTGCTTCTACATGATCTGCCTGGACGTCCAGGGCAACCTGAACCAGGCGGCGCTGATCGGCGAAGGGTCGCTGAGCAACGTATCCGTCTATCCCCGCATCGCGGCGGAGACCGCCCTGCGTCACCGGGCCGCCTCGGTCATCCTCACTCATAACCATCCCGGAGGCAATCCCCAGGCCTCCCGGGACGATCTGGACGTTACGGACACCGTGGCCCGGGCCCTGGCCGCCGTCGGCGTGGACGTGCTGGATCACATCATCGTGGCCCGGGGCCAGTATCACAGTCTGGCGCAAAAAGGATTGATCAAAGGAAAACTGACATGAGTTTCGTTCATCTTCACAACCATACCGAATACAGCCTGCTGGACGGGGCGGCCAAGATCAAACGCCTGGTGGCCCGGGTCAAGGACTACGGCATGCCTGCCTGCGCCATCACCGATCACGGCGTGATGTACGGCGCCATCGACTTTTATCAGGAATGTCAGAGCCAGGGCGTAAAGCCCATCATCGGCTGCGAGGTCTACGTCTGCAACGACCGCTTTTCCCGCTCCGGCCGCCGGGGCGACGTGGCCTGCCATCTGATATTGCTGGCGGAAAACAACACCGGCTACCAGAACCTGTGCCGCATCGTGTCCAAGGGCTTTACCGAGGGCTTTTACTACAAGCCCCGGGTGGACCATCAGGTGCTCAGGGAATGCAGCGAGGGCCTGATCTGCCTGTCCGCCTGCGTGGCGGGGGAGATACCGGAGGCCATTTTGAACGGCCGCTACGACGAGGCGCTGGAGCTGGCCCGGGAATATAAAGACATCTTCGGCCCGGACAATTTCTTCATCGAGCTGCAGGATCACGGCCTGAGCGAGGAAAAGCTCTGCCTGCCCCAGCTGGTTAAGATCGCCCGGGAGCTGGACCTGGGGCTGGTGGCCACCAACGACCTGCACTACGTGGACGCCTCCGACTCCGAGATGCACGACATCCTGCTGTGCATCCAAACGGGCAAGCTGCGTTCGGACGAGAACCGCATGCGCTTTGCCAACGACCAGTTCTACCTCAAGACCGAGGATGAGATGCGTTCCATCTTTTCCGCCTGGCCGGAAGCCCTGGACAATACGCTGGCCATCGCCGAGCGCTGTAACGTCAGCTTTGAGTTCGGCAAGCTCTATATGCCGGTCTATCAGGTGCCGGAGGGCTACGACCTCAGCTCCTACCTGCGCAAGCTGGTGGTGGATGGCATGAAGGAGCGCTACCATCCCGTCACGGACGAGCTGTGGCAGCGCATGGACTACGAGCTGAACGTCATCAGCAAGCTGGACTTCCCCGGCTATTTCCTCATCGTGTGGGACATGATCAACCACGCCCGGCAGCAGGGCATCTCCATCGGCCCGGGCCGGGGTTCCGCCGCCGGCTCCATCGTGGCCTACGCCCTGCATATCACCGACATCGACCCCATCCGCTGGAACCTGCTGTTCGAGCGCTTCCTCAACCCGGAGCGGGTCACGCCGCCGGATATCGACACCGACATCTCCGACGTGCGCCGGGGCGAAGTGGTGGACTATCTGGTGGACAAATACGGCCGCGACAACGTGTGCCAGATCGTGACCTTCAACTACATGCTGACCAAGGGCGCGGTGAAATCCGTAGGCCGGGTGCTGGACATCCCCTATGCCGAGGCCGACCGGGTGGTGAAGATGATCCCGGACGACATCGACAAGATCATCCACGACGAAAAGAGCATCAACTCCGTGGTGGACGCCATCCGCGCCGATATGGTGGGCCCGGACCTGAAGAACGAGTACGAGACCAATCCCCAGTCCCGGGAGCTGCTGGACATCGCCAGCCAGATCCAGGGCATGCCCTCCCACTGCGGCAAGCACGCCGCCGGCGTGGCCATCGCCCAGAAGGAGGTCATCTCCTATATGCCGGTGCAGCGGGACGCCCGGGACGGCGCCATCACCACCCAGTACGCCAAGGAGCAGGTGGAGATGTGCGGCCTGGTGAAGATGGACCTGCTGGGCCTGCGCACCCTCTCCCTGCTGGACGACACCCTGGAGAACATCGAAAAGAGCTGCGGCAAAAAGATCGACCTGAACAACATCCCCCTGGACGATAAGGAGACCTTCGAGATGCTCTCCGCCGGCGACACCAACGCAGTGTTCCAGCTGGAAAGCGAGGGCATGAAGAAGTACCTGCGGGACCTCCAGCCCTCCCGTTTCGAGGACATCATCGCCATGGTGGCCCTCTACCGGCCGGGCCCCCTGGGCAGCGGCATGGTGGAGGACTACATCGCCGGCCGCCACGGTAAAAAGGCCACCTACAAGCATCCGCTGCTGGAACCCATCCTGGCCGAGACCTACGGCGTCATCCTCTATCAGGAGCAGGTGATGCAGATAGTGCAGGCCCTGGGCGGCTTTTCCCTGGGCGCCGCCGATATGCTGCGGCGGGCCATGGGCAAGAAAAAGCCGGAGATCATCGACAAGGCCAAAGACGACTTCGTGTCCGGCTGCGTGGAGCACGGCGTGGACAAGAAGACGGCGGAAGAGATCTTCGAGCTGCTGAAATACTTCGGCGGCTACGGCTTCAACAAGAGCCATTCCGCGGCCTACGGCATGGTGGCCTATGAGACGGCCTGGCTGAAATGCCACTACCGGGCGGAGTTCCTGGCCGCCACCATGACCTCCATGATGGACGCGGCGGAAAAGATACCCAAATATATCGAGCACTGCCGGGCCTCCGGCATCCAGGTGCTGCCGCCGGACATCAACGAATCCGAGGAAAAGTTCACCGTGGTCAACGGCCGCGTGCGCTTCGCCCTGGCCGCCGTGCGCAACGTGGGCCGGGAGGCGGTGCGGCAGATCGTGGCGGAACGGAAGGCAAACGGCCCCTATACCTCGGTCATGGACCTGTGCCAGCGTCAGCCCATGAACAAGAAGATGCTGGAAAGCCTGATCAAATGCGGAGCCCTGGATTCCCTGGGCGCCACCCGTTCCTCCATGCTGGCCGCCATGGATCAGGTGCTGGACCGGGCCAAGCGTCTGGCCGAGGACAAGGCGTCGGCTCAGATGTCCCTCTTCGATTTCGGCTTCGACGAACAGGCGCGCCAGGTGGAGCTGGACCTGCCGGAGCTGCCGGAATACTCCTTTGCGGAAAAGCTGGCCATGGAAAAGGAGATGCTGGGCTTTTACGTCAGCGGCCATCCCTTCGACACCTACCGGCCCTATGCCGGCCGCAAGACCAATCATACCCTGGAAGAACTGGACTCCCTGGACAACGGCGAAGAAGTGGCCCTGGCCGGCCTCATCAGCGGCGTCACCCGCCGCTTCACCAAGAACAACCAGGCCATGGCCGTGTTCACTCTGGAGGACGAGCTGGTCTCGGTCCGCTGCACCCTCTTCCCCCGGGATTATGAACGGCTGCGCGACGCCCTGCTGGACGGCCGCTGCGCCATAGTGCGGGGCAAGGTCAAGAACAACGGCGGCGGCGCGGAGATCACCGTCAGCGACCTGCTGCCCGTGTGCAAGCTCTACCTGCGCCTGCCCTCGCTGGAGCGGGGCGATCTGCTGGACGCCGCCCGGGAGATCATGCTCAAGACGCCGGGCTTCGTGCCGGTGGAGGCCTATTACGAAGACGTGCGTCGCTATATGCCTTTTCCTTCGCTTTCCGGCGTAGATCTGGACGCCGATACCGTGAGCCGGCTCAAGCAGCTGCTGGGTCCGTACAACGTGGTCGCCAAGTAGCCCGCTGTCAAAAACGTTTTCCAGAAAATTTTCCTTGCTATTGTCTGCTTTTGTGGTATACTGTTTAGGCAAACCGAAACACAGTACAATATTATTATGGAGGACGCTATAGATGGAAAAGATCACTCCCGATATGGGCATCATGGAAGTCGTTGAAAAGTGGCCGATCGCTGCCGAAGTCCTTATGGAGCAGGGAATGGGCTGCCTGGGCTGCGCCGCCGCTCATTTT
>CAMZIS010000037.1 GCA_947307285.1 uncultured Peptococcaceae bacterium
GGAGACGGAAATGGAAGACAAATAAGGAGGGGAAACATAAATGATAGACGAACAGCAGGTACCGGTGTTGTTCTCCGAGGGCATCAACTGCTGCATGCAGGTCCTGGGCGAACTGGGGCCCCGGCTGGGGCTGGATCAGAAAACCGCGTACAGACTGGGCGCGGCCTTTGGCGGCGGCATGGAGCAGGGCGGTCCCTGCGGCGCGGTCAGCGGCGCGTTGATGGCGCTGGGTCTGGCCTGCGGCAACTGCGAGCCCGGCGATCTGGCTGCCAAGGCCGGCTTCATGGAGCTGAAGCGGGAATTCGAGGAGCGTTTTCAGGAACGCTTCGCCGGCCTCAGCTGCCCGGAAGTGCTGGGCTGCGATAAACGCACTCAGGAAGGACGCCTGAAAATAGCTCAGGAAGGCCTGACCTGGAAGATCTGCGCGCCGGCGGTCTGTGCCGCCGCGGAGATCGTGGCGGAAATGCTGGAACTGGATTGAAAGACATCATAATGCATAAAAAGCCGGTCCTTTGACCGGCTTTTCTTTCACCGCAGAATCGTTTTCCTCGGCGCTGTTTATCTTAATGATAGCCGTGCTCGTTGACCTGGGTGGGCATGACGGGGAATTCCTGGGTGAGGCCCCGCTCCTTCAGGGAATCCACCACCACGTGGGCCAAACCAAGCTCCCGCAGACGGTCTGCTATTCGTTCTCCCCGCTGCTTCAGCCCTTCATCGTCGGCCTGGTTCAGGAACACCCAGGGATCCAGCTTGCCATAGCCCTGCCAAATCAGCTGGGCCAGCAGCTCTTCATCCACTTTATCCTGTGTGATACCCAGCGCTTCCCGGGCCTGGGCCGCGTGCTGACAGACTTCGTCGAAAGGCTTGTCCAGTGCGCTGAGGCCCATCATCACCATGACGCGGTTGCTTTGCGGCAGAACGCAGGGCTCGCCTTCCAAGGGCCATTTCAGAGGCAGACCTTCGCTGTAGTCTGCTTTCACTGCCACCAGATCGGCGTAACGCAGCTGAAAGTCGATGGTGGCCTGGTCAGCCATGTTCAGCATACCCCGACCCGCGTTGCCGCCGGCCACGATGATCTGACGGAATTTCCACACCTTATGCATCCATTTGGAGCCGTAGCCGTAGAAAACGAACATGTCCTCCTCATGGGGAGTCTTCATCAGGGCAGTCGTTAGCAGACTGGCCTTTTTGCCATAAAGATTGGCCTCCCGGCAAAGGGCGTAGAGCAGGGTGGTCTTGCCGCCGGCGCCGCACAGAGACAGGTAGACAGGGCTTTCCATATCGAGATCGAACAGATGATAAAGGTCCATTACTTTTTCTCCAATGTATCTATGGTGCGCTGCAGCTCCGCCCAGTGCTCTTCGCCTTCGCAGTGTCCGCCGTTCCGGGCCTCCCGGATCAGCTGCAGCCGGTTGTCCAGCATCATGCGCACGGCCTGGGAAGCGGTGGCGCCCCAGCCGTAAAAACGGGTGATCATATGGTCCGCCAGCAGGTTGAAGGCCTTGACGTCCATATCGCCGCAGATGATGGCCTCGCAATTCTCATCTACCGTAGACTTGGCGCACAGCAGGTCGGCCTGACCTTCGTCGCAGGACAGGACCTTCAGTACTTCATTACGGTCGGTCTCCACGATGAACAGGTATTTCGCGTCTTCCAGATGCTCGCATACGGGCGCTTTCGCGGTGCGGTCGGTAACGGCCACGGCAATAAGCATGACGATTCCTCTTTTCGTAAGATTATTCTCGATTATTATAGCAAATCAGCGCCCCGCGGTCAAGGGAAGAAGGGTCTGTTTAAGGTCGAACGCATGGCTTCATGCTGCGTCGGCCCTTGCTAAGGGCAGTCTTTTTATGCTATAATCAACATGATGAACTGCCCGTCGTCGCGCTTTTGCTATTCGCGCGGGCGGGCTTTTTTGGAGAGATGACAATGATCGAAAAAGAACGCGTCTGCGGCCTGCTGCTGGCGGGCGGACTGTCCCGCCGCATGGGTACGGTAAAGATGAACCTGCCCCTGGCCGACGGCCATACCGTGCTGGAGCACGCCACGGAATCCCTGTGGGCGGCGGGGGTGGAGCATATCGTGTTGGTGCTGGGCGGCCACGAACAGGCCATCCGCGACAATTACCGCTATGCCGACCGGGTGCATATCACGGTCAACCCCGATTACGAACAGGGCATGTTCACCTCCATCCGGGCCGGACTCAGTGCCATACTCGAGCTGGGCGATTTCGACGCTTTCCTGCTGCATACGGGGGACGTGCCGGAAATACCGGAAGGTACGGTGGACCTGCTGTGTGAGGCCTTCGAACCGGGCCGGGCTGATATCGTATTGCCGGATTACGGCGGTCGCGGCGGCCATCCTGCCCTCTATTCCATGACCTACGCCCACTGGATACTGTTCGAGGACTATCCCGAGGGCATGCGCAGCCTGCTGCAGGAGGAAAAAGAGCGGGTGCGTCGGGTCAGGACAGAGGACAAGGGCGTGCTGATCGATCTGGATACACCGGAGGATTATAAAAGGATCATGAGTGAACAGCAAACTATCCGTCATACCCGTTCCGTGTGCCCGGTATGCCTGCAGCCTTTGCCGGCACGGCTGGTGCGGCGGGAGGTTGCGGTCTATATGGAAAAAGAGTGCCCCGAGCACGGCGGCTTCAGCGTGCCGGTGTGGCGCGATCTGGTGGATATGGAAGAATGGCGCGGCCCTTTGCCGGAGCTTGCGCCGGGAGAAAACGAGGATTGTCCGAAAAATTGCGGCATCTGCGACGAACACCGCTCCGGCACCTGCTGCCTGCTGCTGGAAGTGACCCGCCGCTGCAATCTGGACTGCCGTTTCTGTTTTGCCGACGGCGACCAGCCGGAGCTGACCCTGGATGAGCTGAAGCGCACGGTGGATCATATCATCGAAAAGGCCGGCAAGCCCCTGCTGCAGCTGTCCGGCGGCGAGCCCACCCTGCGGGACGATCTGCCGGAGCTCATAGCCTACGCCCGGGAACAGGGCCTGAAATATATCCAGCTCAATTCCAACGGCCTGCGGCTGGCTCAGGACGAGGAATATGTAAAGCGGCTGGCTGAGGCCGGGCTCTCCTTCGTGTTCATGCAGTTCGACGGAGTGACCAACCAGGTCTACATGAAGCTGCGGCAGGCGCCGCTGCTCAAGCAGAAGCTGCGCGCTATCGAGCTGTGCGACAAATACAATATCGGCGTGACCCTGGTGCCCACCGTGGTGCGGGGGGTCAACGATGATCAGATAGGCGACATCATCCGCCTGGCGGCTGAACACTCGCCGGCCGTGCGGGGCGTGCATTTCCAGCCGGTCAGCTATTTCGGGCGCTATCCCGAGCAGCCGGCGGACGAGGCCCGCTACACCTTGGACGAGTTGCTCGTCGCCATCTATGAGCAGGCCGGCATAGCAAAGGAGAACATCCTGCCTTCCCGCTGCGATCATCCTCTGTGCGGCTGCCATGGCTCCTTTGTGGTGCTGCCCGACCGCTCCCTGTTGCCCCTGTCCCGCCGCGACCCGGAGACGGAGGCCTGCCAGACCACGGCGGAGCAGAACCGGGAATACGTTGGCCGGCACTGACAGCGGCAGGAGAAGCCATGTTGCTGCTGCGAGCCGGAGGAAGAGGTGGATATGGACAGTCTGGACGGCTTTGCCCGCCGCGCCCGCAGCCACGCTTTCACCATCACGGCCATGGCCTTCCAGGACGCCATGAATCTGGATATCGAACGGTTGCGCCGCTGCTCCCTCCACGTTTTCGAGAACGGACGCATCATGCCCTTCTGCAGCCGCTATCTGACGCCGGCGGAGGTGTGACATGGCCTACGGCGAAGGATTGCGTCAACTGAACCCGATTTCCCCGGAGCTGATAGCGGAAGCTTTGTCTGCTCTTTGCCCGCCCGACGGGGCTGTGGTCGATATCGGCTGCGGCAGGGGAGCTACCCTGGACTGGCTGCGGGCGCACAGCGATTACGACCTGCGCGGCGTGGAGCCGGACCCGGACTATGCTGTGGCCTGCGGCGCTTTGACAGGACGGGCAGAAGCTCTGCCTCTTACCGATGACAGCTGCGACGCGGCTCTGATGGAGTGCGTCTTTTCCCTGCTGACCGAGACAGACAAAGCCGCCGCGGAACTGCTGCGGGTGCTGCGTCCCGGCGGAGTGCTGCTCCTGTCCGATCTCTACGGCAGACGGGGCGGAGCGGAGTTGACCGAAAGCACGCTGCTGCGCCATATCTACACGGAAGATGAGCTGCGGGGCCTCTGGCAGCAGGCCGGATTTGATTGCCTGAGCTTCACTGATCACACCTTTGAGATGCAGACTCTGCTGGCCCAGATGATAATGGACGGTATAGACTGCGATTGCTGCGAACCGGCCAACCGGGCCCTGCTGAAACAGGTCAAGGCCGGTTACGGCCTGTGGGTGTTCCGTTCCCGGAAAGGCGAGGACGATGCGCGTATTTGAGCAGGATATCGGCAGAGACGAGATGGAACGCTGGCAGCTCGACCGGTTGAATGCGCAGATCGCCTGGGCGGCGGCCAACTGCGCCTTTTACCGGCCGCTTGCCGATACCCATTTGCGCAGCCTGTCTGACCTGGCTGAGCTGCCTTTCACCACGGCTGCGGATATCATCGAACGGGGCGAAGACATGGTCTGCGTGCCCGCTTCCCGCGTGCAGCGCATCGTCAGCCTGCACACCTCCGGCACCAGCGGCCCCTGGAAGCGGCTGCACTTCACCGCCGCCGATCTGGAGCAGACCGTGGCTTTTTTTGCCGTGGGCATGGGTTATATGTGCGGCCCTGGCGACAAGGTGCTGATCTGCATGCCCGGCGTGGCCGAGGACGGCGTGGGCCAGCTGCTGGCCCGGGGCCTGCGCTATCTTGGCGCGGAACCGATGCTCTACGGCCCGATCAGCGATTACGGTCAGGCTGCCGCTGCGCTCCGGGAGTTCCGTCCCCATACCATCGTGGGCATCCCGGCCCAGATCCGGCGGCTGGCTCTGACCGCGCCCGACGCGCCGCCGGTGAACGTGCTGTTGTCAGCGGATCGCGTTTCCCCGGTGCTTCGGGCTGCTGTGGAACGGGTCTGGGGCTGTGCTGTATTCGAGCATTACGGTCTGACCGAAAGCGGCCTGGGCTGCGCTGTGGAATGTCCGGCCCACGACGGCCTGCATATCCGGCACGATGCCCTTTATCTGGAGATCATCGATCCTGAAAGCGGCGCGCCTCTGCGGGCAGGGGAGTGGGGCGAGATCGTCTTTTCCACCCTGGGCCGGCAGGCCATGCCCCTGCTGCGTTACCGCACCGGCGACCGGGGGCGGCTGCTGGATCACGTATGCTCCTGCGGCTGCCGCCTGCCGCGCCTGGATACGGTGACGGGCCGCTTTTCCGAGCTGACCCGGGCCTACTCTATCTATCAGCTGGACGATCTGCTGCTGCGGGAGGATGCCGTATGGGACTACAGCGCAAGTCTGAGCGATGGCATACTGCGGTTGGAAGTGGCGGGAGACGCGGAACTGGCCCGGCGTCTGACAGCGGAAATGTGGCCGGAATTGCATGTCACGGCTGTCCCGGGCGCTGGTTTCTCGACCCGCGGCACACGAAAGCGAATAGTATTATAAAACATATTGACTATCCATTTTGAGAATGATATTATGAGTCAGAAGGACTCCGATCCCGTTTTCCTAAGGTAGAGAAAAGCTATGGAACACGGGACGGTAGAGTGCGGAGGGAAACGTCCGCGCTTCCTGTTGGGAAGGAGTCACTGCTGCACGGGGCCGGCTGCTTTGCGGCGTGTCTCTCATGTGTTTTCGGCGGTGTACTCTTTCCGGGTATACCGCTTTTGGATGTCCATGCGGCGGCGGCCTACGGGCAGGTATGCCGTCTCCGTCGGATATGGGCGCCGGATACAGGAATGTCTTGACCACTATCTTCATTCCCGTATCCGGCAGCTCGCTTTCCTGCGTTGGAAAGCAGCGAAAGGTTTTGAGTTTATGAGCGCGACTTGTGCGATCATCACCGCAGCCCGAATGGGACTGCGCCATAACATTATGAAACCGCTGCTGGCGTTGAACGGTTCCACCGTGGTGAAAAATGCGGTGCAGACCCTGCGTCAGGCCGGTTGCGATCCTCTGATCGTGGTCAGCGGCCGAAATTCCAACGACCTTATCCGTCATCTTGGCCGCAAAGAAGTGGTCCATGTGATCAACAGCGATTTCAATAAGACAGATATGTTCCACTCCTTCATCCTGGGTCTGACCGAGGCTCCGGCGGAGGCGGAGCTGATCTACTTCCTGCCGGCGGACGTGCCGCTGATGAACAGCGAAAGCCTGCTGGCCATGGAACGATACATGGTCTCCCACCCGGAGTGCCATATATTGCGGCCTTCCCGCCGCGGCAGCGTAGGCCATCCGGTGCTGCTGCGTCGGCAGGCGGCTGACTTCATGCTCTCCTGGCGGGGTGAGGGCGGACTCAGAGAGGCCATGGCCGAATACCCCGGCGTATCCTCTTTGCTGGAGCTGGACGATGAAGGCATGCAGCTGGACGTGGACCGCAAAGATGATTTCGAATGCTTCCTGGCCTATGCCGAAGCTCAGGCCCAGCTGCGTCCGGTGAACTGTCATGCCGACATCATTTTAGGCCGGGACAAGCCCTTTTTCAACAGCCTGCTGGCCGATCTGCTGCGGCAGATAGACGCCACCGGCTCCCTGTCCACTGCCTGCGCCGCGCAGGGCATCTCCTATTCCAATGGCTGGAAATCCATCAAAAGCGCGGAGATCCAGTTCGGCTTCGATCTGCTGGAAAGCACACGCGGCGGCCGGGGCGGCGGCGTTTCTCACCTGACGAAGCAGGCGCGGGAGCTGCTGGCCCGCTACGACAGGCTGGAGGCCCAGATCAACCGGCTGTGCAACGAAAACATGCAGGAGTACTTCGGCAGTTTAAACTGAAGATATACGCAAAACTTGCCATATTGGCGCGTCGTTCATCTTGACGGCGCGCTATTTTTGATGTATCATTGCTACGGAAAACTATTTTCCAGTCAGAATAATTATTTAAAAATCATTCGCAACAAGAGGTCCGCTTATGAAACTTATCGCAACCAAAGACGCGGTGGGACACGTTCTGTGCCACGACATGACCCAGATCGTCCGCGGCCTGACCAAGGACGCCCGCTTCCGTAAAGGACATATCGTGACCGAAGAGGACGTCCCGGTGCTCCTGTCCATGGGCAAGGAAAACCTTTACGTCTGGGAAAAGCAGGAAGGTATGCTGCACGAGGACGAGGCGGCGGAAGAACTGTGGGCTATGGTCAGCGGCCCCGGTCTGGGGCGCAAAGGCCCCAAGGAAGGCAAGATCGACGTCTACGCCGAATGCGACGGCCTGCTGAAGGTTGATTCAAAGCGCATGCGTCTGGTAAACCGGGCGGGACGGATGATGATCGCCACCCGCCACGGCAACACGGCGGTACACGCCGGCGATAAAGTGGCTGGCACCCGCATCATCCCACTGGTCATCGAAGCCGAAGCCCTGCGTAAAGTGAGGGAAGAAGTAGGAGCGGAACCGCTGCTGAAGATATTGCCCTGGAAATTGAAGACTTGCGGCGTGGTGACTACCGGCAGCGAGGTCTATCACGGCCGCATCAAGGACGACTTTACTCCCGTGATCCAGGCCAAGCTGGAAGACTTCGGTCTCACTATGCAGGAACACGCGGTCTGTGACGACGATGATAAAATGGTCACCGCCGCCATCCTGGATATGAAAGCCAAAGGCTGCGACATGATCGTCTGCACCGGCGGCATGAGCGTGGACCCGGACGACAGAACGCCTCTGGCCATCAAAAATACCGGCGCCCGCATCGTCACCTACGGCGCTCCGATTTTGCCCGGAGCCATGTTCCTCCTGTCATATCTGGACGGCACTCCGGTCCTGGGCCTGCCAGGCTGCGTGATGTACGCCGCCAGCACCGTGTTCGACGTGGTGCTGCCCCGCATAGTGGCCGGGGACGAGGTCACCGCGGACGAGCTGGCCGATCTGGGCGAGGGCGGACTGTGTCTGGGCTGCAGCGACTGCCGCTTCCCGGATTGCGGCTTCGGCAAATAATCCTCGCGCAAATATAATAATTTTGACATAATTCGCGCTCCCGCTTGACGGGAGCGTATTTTTGCGGTATCCTATCTATTGTAAGAATAATCTTTTATGAGAATAATCTGAGCTCGTTACAGAAGGAATTGCATCGGGTTTCAGGCCGGCTTTCGCTTTCCTCCGGGGGTAATGTGAAAGAAAGCCTTAAACTAAATCATTATGCAAGGATGTTTTGCGCGGCTGATACCGCCGCCAAAACAGGGAGAAAGGAGAAAGGAAATGAAAAAGCTTTTAGTGCTGTTGTTGGGTCTGGCTCTGGTCTTTACCTTTGCCGCTTGCGGCGCCAGCGAGGAGCCTGCTGAAGAAAGCGCCGAACCCGCAGAAGAACAGTCCGCTGAAGAAGTCCATGAGCCGGTCACCATCATGCTGGCCGCCGCCGCTTCTCTGGAGACCGCGTTCAAGGATACCCTGATCCCCATGTTCCAGGAACAGTATGATTACATCACCGTCGAGGGCACCTATGGCAGCTCCGGCGACCTGCAGACTCAGATCGAATCCGGTCTGGACGCACAGGTCTTCATGTCCGCCGCCAACAAGCAGATGAACGCTCTGGCGGACGAAGGTCTGGTCAACAAGGACGACATCGTTCAGCTGTTGCTGAACGAAGTGGTGCTGATCTCCGGCAAGGATTATGCCGGCCCGGT
>CAMZIS010000038.1 GCA_947307285.1 uncultured Peptococcaceae bacterium
GACATCGGCGTGGGCATGGGCATCACCGGCACCGACGTGACCAAGAACGTGGCCGACATGGTGCTGGCCGACGACAACTTCGCCACCATCGTGGGCGCCGTGGAGGAGGGCCGCCGGATCTACGACAACATCCGCAAGGCCATCCAGTTCCTGCTGGGCTCCAACATGAGCGAGGTCCTGAGCATCTTCATCGCCACCCTGCTGGGCTTCATCATATTGGAGCCGGTGCATCTGCTGTGGATCAATCTGGTCACGGACTGCTTCCCGGCTCTGGCTCTGGGCATGGAAAAGGCCGAGGCCGACCTGATGCTGCGCCAGCCCCGGGCCAAGAACGAGGGCGTGTTCGCCGGCGGCATGGGCTTCGACATCGCCTATCAGGGCCTGCTGGTCACCATCCTGACGCTTTCCGCCTACTTCATCGGCCACCATATGGAGGCCGGCGTGTGGGAGATCGCCAATTCCGCCGACGGCACCACCATGGCCTTCCTCACCATGAGCATGGCCGAGATCTTCCACAGCTTCAATATGCGCTCGCAAAGAGCCAGCCTGCTGCACCTGAAGGGCTTCAACAAGGCTTTGAACTGGGCGGCCCTGGCCTCATTGGCTTTGACCTCCCTGGTCATCTACGTGCCGTTTTTGGCCAACGCCTTCGGCTTCGAGCATATCAGCCTGCCGGAATACGCGGTGGCTCTGGGTCTGGCCTTCGCCGTCATCCCCTGCGTGGAGCTGGTGAAGCTGATCCAGCGCAACGTCATCGTGGCCCGGCGGAAGTAAGATCAGGGAAGAGAGAAAAGAGAAGAGAAAAGGAAACGCGGTCCCCAGGGACCGCGTTTTTCGTATGGGTTTATTGTTATCAGTTCTTCCTCAAAAATCCTTCACCGTGATATCCTGGCGGGTGCCGGTGGTGGGGGTGGAGAGGGTGAGGGCGGCGGCGCCCTTGGCCAGCTTATAGCAGTCGATGCCGCTGTCGGAAGCGCCGTTGCTCCAGTAGAAGGAGAGCTGGCCGTCGGCCAGCAGGTAATAGCGGCCCCGCACCACGCTTTGACACAGCTGCACCGGCTTTTCGCCGTCATAGGTGTAGAGCACGTAGATCAGGCTGCGGTACCATTCCTCGGAGGCGCTGTAATCCGTGAGCGCGATGATCAGCTCCTGCTTGCCGTCGGCGTTCAGGTCCACGAAGGCGTAGCCGGCCTTGGGGGCCTCGAAACCGGGTATCTGACCGAAGAATTCCGGGCTGCCCAGAGCGTCGTCCCAGGCCGCCTCGCCGGAGAGCACGGCCTTATAGGTCTGCAGCAGGTCGCCGTAGGCCTTGGCGGGATCGAAGGCGAAGGCCTTGAAATCCACGGCCCGGCGGGGGGAGGAGTCCTCGTCGCAGGGGGTGAGGCCGGCCCCGCCCTTTTTCAGCTCGTAATAATCCACGCCGGAGTCGGTGGCGCCGTTGCTCCAGGGATTGGAGAGACGGCCGTCCGTGAGCAGGTAGAAGCGGTCCCGCTCCCTGCTTTCGCACAGCTTCACGGGCTGGCCGTTTTCGTAGGTGTAGAGGGCGTAGAGCAGGCCTTTGTTGAATTCCTCGGAGCCGCCCATATCCAGGGGGCCGATGGCCAGCTCTTCTTCGCCGTCGCCGTTGATATCGATGAAGGCGTAGCCCGGCTCCGGCGCGTCGAAGCCGGGGACCTGGCCGAAGAATTCGGGGCTGCCCAGAGCCTCGTCCCAGGCCGTCTCGCCGGTCAGCGCGGCCTTATACTTCTGCAGCAGCTCAGCGTAGGCCTGGGCCGGGTCGAAGGAGAAAAGGTTGTAGACCACGTCCCTGTGGATGACGGAGTAGGGCCGGCACTTGCTGAGTTGGTTGTCGCCGTTCAGGAGCATCAGGTAATCGGTGCCGCTGTCGTCCGCGCCGTTGCTCCAGTCGTTTTCCAGCTTGTTGTCGGTCAGCAGGTAGTAGCGGTTGCGCTCCCAGCTTTCGCACAGCTTCACCGGTTTGCCGTTATCGTAGGTGTAGAGGGCGTAGAGCAGGCCCCGGTACCAGTCCGGGGAGCCGCCTAAGTCCACCGGGCCGATGAGCAGCTCTTCTTTGCCGTCGCTGTTCAGGTCCATGAAGGCGTAGCCCGTCGCCGGCGCGTCGTAGCCGGGTATCCGGTTGAAGAATTCGGGGCTGCCCAGAGCCTCGTCCCAGGCCGCCTCTCCGCTGACCACGGCCTTATAGGTCTGGAGCAGGCCGGCGTAGGCCTTCTCCGGGTCGAATTCCTCCGGCGTGAGGTAGAAATCGCAGAAGCGGTGCAGGATGGCCGCCATCTGGGCCCGGGTGGCGGGACCGGCGGGGTCCAGCCGGTCGGCGTTGCCCTTCAGCAGACCGGTGGCCACGGCCCAGCGCACGGCCTTGTCGGCCCAGTCGCTGACCACCAGATAGTCAAGGTAGCCGGCGATGCTCCGGGTGGCGGAAACGTCATAGCCTTTGAATTCGGCGAAGCGGTAGAGCAGGGTGGCGAACTGCTCCCGGGTCAGGGTGTCGCCGGGGCCGAACCTGCGGTCGCCGTAGCCGCTGACGATGTCGGTGGCGGCGGCCCATTCCACGGGCTTGAAGAAATAGTCCTCCGCAGTCACGTCGTCAAAGCTGTCCCCCGTGATCTCGGGGGAGCCCTCCAGCCGGTAGAGCACGGTGACCAGCTGGGCCCGGGTGGTGAGGTCGTCCGGCGCGAACAGGCCGCCGCCCATGCCCTGCATCAGCCCGCGGTCCACCGCGTACTGCACGTCTTCGGCGTACCAGGCGTCCTCCGCCACGTCGTCGAAGCCGCCGTCGGCCAGGGCCGCTGCCGGCAGCAGGGCCAGCAGCATGATGGCGGCGCAGATCAGCGCCAGGCCGCACTTGCTTTTGAATGTCATCATATTCCTCCTTCTCCGCCGGATATATCGTAGCGGCGGCTTATATTCCATACAATATATTGATTATAACAAAAAATCGGGCCGCGGTAAATATAAAAAAGCGGCAGGCGCGTGCGGGCCTGCCGTTGCTGCGTTATGAGTTTCGCGTCCGCCCTATTCCCGGCTCAGGGGCAGCATGACGGAAAAGGACGAGCCCTCCCCCGGCGCGGATTCCGCCCACACGGTGCCGTTATGCAGCTCCACGATGCGGCGCACGATGTACAGTCCCAGGCCGAAGCCCTGACCGGAATGGGAGGCCTCCGCCTGATAGAACTGGTCGAACACCAGGTCCAGCTCCTCCTGATCCATGCCGCAGCCGTTGTCGGTGACGGTGACGGTGGCGTTTTGCCCGTCGCTTTCCGCCTTCACCTGCACCCGGCCCCCTTCCGGCGTGAATTTGAGGGCGTTGTCCAGCAGATTGCTCCACACCTGCTCCAGCAGGTCTTCGTTGCCCCGGAAGCTGATCTCCTCCAGCTCGGGCTCGATGGAGATGTTTTTGGCCGACCAGCGGGGCTCCAAAAAGAGCAGCACCCGCCGCAGCTGTTCGTCCAGGCGGTACTCCCGCCGCAGGTCCGGCGCGGCGTTGTTGTCCAGCCGGGACACCTGCAGCATGTTGGTGCACAGGTGCAGCAGCCGCTGGCTTTCCTGAGACAGCAGGGAGGTATATTCCCGGCGTTCCTCCGGGGAGAGCAGGTCGCAGTTTTGCTCCGCGTCCTCCTGCAGCAGGCGGGCGTAGCCGTCGATGACGGCCAGGGGAGTTTTCAGCTCGTGGGTGACGCCGGAGACGAAATCCTTGCGCAGCAGCTCGTTGCGGCGCAGCTCCCGCGCCATCAGGTTGAAGTCCTGGGTCAGCTGATACACCTCGTCCCGTTGGTCCGGGGCGTCGATCTGCACGTCGAAATCGCCGCCGGCGATGGAGCGGGCGGCGTGGGACAGGTCCAGCACCCGCCGGGTGAAGGGCCGGAAGAGGATGATCATGAAGATGGCGGCGAAGATGAAGTAGATCAGGGTGGGCGTGATCTCTCGGAACCACAGCATGAAGGTGCGCTGGTCCTCCGGGTCCAGATGGCCGGTGAGCAGCAGATCCATATAGGGGGCCAGCAGGTCGGAGAGCAGGGTGGCCCCGAAGACGGAAATCAGGCCCCACAGCACCAGCTTGACCCGGATATGGTAGCGGTAGCGGAGCAGGGGGGATTCCTTCATTTCACCACCGCCTTGTAGCCCAGGCCGCGTACGGTCTCGATGGAGAAATCAGAGTTGCCGGCCAGCTTTTCCCGCAGACGCTTGATATGCACGTCCACCGTGCGCGGGTCGGTCTCGGAATCGTAGCCCCAGATCTCGTCCATCAGCATCTGCCGCGTGAAGATGCGGTTGCGGTAACTGAGCAGCAGATGCAGCAGCTGGAACTCCTTCTGGCGCAATGAAAGCTCTTTGCCGCCGAAGCTCACGGTCAGGCTCTGTTCGTAGAGGGTGGTGCCGCCGATGGTGACCACGGGCTTGGAGGTGAGATCGGCCCGGCGCAGCAGGGCCGCCACGTGGAGCAGCATCTCCTCCATGTCCACCGGCTTTACCAGATAGTCGTCGGCCCCGGCTTTGAAGCCGGCCCGCTTGTCGTCCAGAGTTTCTTTGGCCGTCACCATGAGCACGGGCACATGGATGTTGGCCTCCCGGAGGGACCGGGTCAGGTCCAGCCCGTCCAGCCGCGGCATCATCACGTCCACGATCATCAGGTGCACCGGCCCCTGTTCCAGCTTTTCCAGGGCCTCTTCGCCGTCCTTGGCTTCCACCACCTGATAGCCGGCCCGGCGCAGGTGTATCTTCATCAGCTGCCTGAGCGGCTCGTTGTCCTCGGCCACCAGCACGTTGAGCATAGTCGTTACCCCCGCTTATCCGCCGTAGTAGCCGATGCGGCCGCAGCTGTTGCAGCAGCAGTTCAGCAGCAGGTTAACCGCGATGCAGTAGAGGCACATGCGGCCGCCGGCGAACACGGGCCGGCCGTAGCTGCGGGAGGTCTCCTGATAGTGGGAGCCGCCCCGGGCCAGCTGCTGCACCAGATAGCGGTATTCCGGCACCGTGGGGTCCAGCTCCACGGCCTTTTCCGCGTGGGCCCGGGCAGTGGCGTTGTTGCCCAGTCCCGCGTTGGCCAAAGCGGAAAGATAGTACCAGCGTCCGCCCCGGCCCCGTTCGGGCACGGAGGAAAGGGCGGTCAGCGCCTCCCGGTAGCGGCGGGCGTTGATGTAGTTGGCCGCGGCCTCCATTTCGATGCCGCCGGGCTCGCTGCTCCAGCTGCCGCTGCTCTGGTTGCCGCCATAGGGTCCGCCGCTGCCGTAGCCGCCGAAGCTGCCGAAGGGACCGAAGGGCCCCCAGCCCCAGGACCAGCTGCCCTGACCCTGTCCCTGACCATAAGAGCCGGAGTAGCCGCCGCCGGAGCCGTAGCTGCCGCTTTGGCCCTGACCATGGGACTGACCATAGCCGGAACCGGAACTCTGACTTTGACCAAAACCTCCGTAAGAGCCGGAATAGCCGCCGGAGGAGCCGGGGTTGTGGCTGGTCTTGCCGCTGCGTTCGTCCATGATCTGGTTATAGGCGGCCTGCACCGCCTTGAAGCGGGCTTCCAGCTCCTTGATGTTGGGCGCGCCCACGTTCATGTCGGGATGGTATTTTTTGGCCAGGGTCTTGTAGGCCTTTTTCACTTCTTCGTCTGTGGCGGTGGGGGGAACGCCCAGCACTTTATAAGGATCCATGCTTCGTCTCCTTCTTGCTCAGGCCTGCGCGCCGGGGTCTTTCATGGCTGCCGCGTACTCGGCTTCATACGCCTCCACGGCGGCGGCCGCTTCCCGGATGGCCTCTTCCTGTTCCTTTTGCATGACCGGCGTCTCCGTCTCCGGCGGCTCGGCCTTGTCCGCCTCCGCCTCGCGGCCCGCGGCCCGGTCCCGCTTTTCCTTCATCAGCTCGTAGCGGCACCAGACGCCGGAATAGACGATGTTGCGCAGCAGGTCGCCGTAGAGCAGCAGGGGCAGCCGCTCGAAGGCCTGGGCGCATTCGCCCATCATGGAGGTGAGCAGCAGCTCGCAGTATTCGCGGAAGCCCTCCTCGCCCCGGTCGGCCAGCTCCTCCTGGAGCAGCAGCGGGTTGTAGCAGCCGTTTTTGCGGTCCCGCTCCACGTCCTCCGCCGCGTCCATGAGATAGATGAATTTGCCCAGCCAAAAGCCCAGCTCCCGCAGGGTGGGGGACCATTCGTCCTCCTTGCAGACGAAGAGCTCGGCCAGCATCTCGCCGGTGAGGCCCGCCCCCAGGTCGATGTTGGGGTCCTTCCTTTCCTCCACCTCGTCCAGCTTCGCCACGTAATCGGCCACGGCCTGGGCCTGGCGGGGATAGTCTTTGGCCACCCGGTCCCGGGCCCGCTTCAGCAGCACGGCCTCGGCCCGGGGGATGATCTTCTTTTCGTCGTGCCAGGCGTCCAGGCACTGGTAATAGGTGAGCAGCACCGTCATGTCCGCCGCGTATTCCGTCCAGCGGTTGCTCATCTGCTGGTTGCGGGCAAAGGGATGCAGGGCGCAGCGGCAGGGCCGGGGCTCCACCTCCTCCTCGTAGAGGGAGGTCAGCACCAGGGCGATAAAGGTCATGTCGTAGTTGAGGGCCAGCCAGGAGCCCAGGCCGTGGCGGCGCAGGCCGCGGCAGACGCCGCAGTACACGCTGCGGAAAGCCCGGAAATCTTTTATCTTCAGCTCCGGCTCGTTGAGCCGCACGTAACCGAACATCAGGTCCTCCTTTCGAATTGCCAGCCGCAGGCGGCGCAGGTCACCACGATGCGGCCCTGGTTTTTGGGCACCCGCAGGGTCTTGCCGCATTTGGGGCAGGAAAAGTAACAGTGGGTCTTGCGGTCGCGCCAGCGGCATTTCTGCAGCGAAAACCAGCGCAGGACCTGTTCCCGCCGGGCCAGGTAGAGGGCGTTCTCTCTGGAGCGCGCCGCCAGGTTTTTCGACAGGGCCCGGAACAGGGCCCAGGCCAGCAGGACCCAGGCCAGCAGGTTCAGGATGCGGACGTGGGCGAACAGGCCGATCAGATATAAGACAAGGGCCGCGGCCGCCTGAAAGCGGAAGAAATGATCCGCGCCGTTGCGGCCGGCCATGAAGTTTTGCAGCCGGTCCATGCGGGCCTCCTTATGAAAGGGCTTCGATATAAAAGGGCTTTGATGAGAATAATTATACCCGAAGCGCAAAAGTTTGGCAATTATTCTCTTGCCATTGTTTGAAGCGAGGAGTATAATAATATTACAATTTCGAATAGTAACTATGTGGAAATGACATTATACACGCTAGCGGCGTTTTTACTGCGTGCCCCGGCTGAAGCCGGGCGCTGCTTTTTGCCTTAGCGCGGGAGCTGAAAAGACCATGAACTTTCAACAGTACGAAGCCCTGCTCAAGACCATAGAGCTGGGCAGCTTCACCAAAGCTGCCGCCGAGCTGGGCTATACCCAGTCCGGCATCAGCCACATGCTGGCCGCCCTGGAACGGGAATGCGGCTGCACCCTGCTTTATCGGGACCGCAGCGGCGTGCGCCTGTCCTCCGACGGGGAGGTGCTGCTGCCCCTGTTCCGCACGGTGGAAAACGCCCAAAAGGAGCTGCTGGGCAAACTCAGCGAGCTGCAGGGGCTGGAAGCCGGCCTCATCAGCATCGGCACCGTGACCAGCGTTTCCGTGCACTGGCTGCCCTCGATAATACAGGAATTCCACGCCGCCCATCCCCAGATCCAGTTCCGGCTGCGCTACGGTCAGGATTACGTGGAGATCGAAAAATGGCTCAGCGAAGGTCTGGTGGACTGCGGCTTCATCGGCCTGCCCGCCACCTATCCCAATCTGAACCTGCGCACTCTGCGCCGGGACGCCTTCGTGGCCGTGCTGCCCCGGGAGCATCCTCTGGCCGCCCGGTCCAGCATAAGCCTGCACGAGCTGGCGGACCAGCCCTTCATCCGGCTGGAGGAGGGCAACGACAACGAGATCGCCGCCCTCTTTTCCGAAAGCGGCATCCAGCCCAAGGTCTGTTTCACCGCCTGGGACAACCAGACCATTCTGGCCATGGTCTCCAAGGGCCTGGGGGTCAGCGTGCTGACGGAGCTGATGTTCGGCGAAGACCCCTACGACGTGGTGGCCGTGCCTCTGGAGCCCGCCGCCTATCGGGACCTGGCCCTGGCCACCCGCAGGGAAGGGGAGCTGACCGCCGCCGTCCAGACCTTCATCAACACCACCGTGGACTGGATCGGCCGCCGCTACGGCACAGCGGAATAGCCGGGCACGGATACATAAAAAGCAAGAAGCAGGCCCCGAGCCTGCTTCTTTTTGTATGCCTTTTTTCGCTCCTCTTATTCGTCTTCAAGGAAGAAAGCCCGCACCCGGGACTTGAAATCCCTGGCCTCCTCGTAGGCGGCGTGGCCCAGACCGTCGTAGATATACAGGCGGCTGCCGGGGATGAGGTCGTGCAGCTCCCGGGAGGCCGCGGCGGTGACGATGGCGTCCTCAGAGCCGCCGACGATGAGGGCGGGGCAGGCGAGGGCCGGGAGCTCGGCGGCGGCGTCGTGGCTGAGGCAGGCTGCCGCCTGACCCAGGAAGCGGTGGAAGCTTTGCGGCTTTCCCGGCAGCTTGGGCAGGCTGTACACCGCGCGGTAGAGCCGGGCCCGGGCCGGGGTGTAGGAGCGGTCCGCCGTGTCCTGCAT
>CAMZIS010000039.1 GCA_947307285.1 uncultured Peptococcaceae bacterium
CCGGCCAGGCGGCCAATTTCTTCGCCCTGTTCAATCTGGCCTCCTGCGGGGACCATATCGTGGCCTCCTCCAGCATCTACGGCGGCACCTTCAACCTCATCAGCGTCACCATGGCGAAGATGGGCATTGAAACCACCTTCGTTTCGCCCGACTGCACCGACGAGGAGCTGAACGCCGCCTTCCGGCCCAACACCAAGGCCGTGTTCGGCGAGACCATCGCCAATCCGGCCCTGACCGTGCTGGACATCGAGCGTTTCGCCGCCGCCGCCCACCGCCACGGCGTGCCGCTGGTCATCGACAACACCTTCGCCACTCCGGTGAACTGCCGGCCCTTCGAATGGGGCGCCGACATCGTCACCCATTCCACCACCAAATACATGGACGGTCACGGCGCCGGCGTGGGCGGCTGCATCGTGGATTCCGGCAAATTCGACTGGACCAAATATCCCGACCGCTTCCCCGGCCTGTGCACGCCGGACGAAAGCTACCACGGCATCACCTATACCGAACGCTTCGGTCTGGCCGGCGCCTTCATCACCAAGGCCACGGCCCAGCTGATGCGGGACTTCGGCTCCATCCAGTCGCCGCAGAACGCCTTCCTGCTCAACCTGGGTCTGGAAAGCCTGCACGTGCGCATGAAGCGGCACAGCGAAAACGGTCAGGCCGTGGCCGAGTTCCTGTCTAAGGACGACCGCGTGGCCTGGGTGCAGTACTGCGGTCTGCCCGGCGACAAGTACTACGAGCTGGGACAGAAATACCTGCCCAACGGCTCCTGCGGCGTGGTCAGCTTCGGCGTCAAGGGCGGCCGGGCCGCGGCCGAGGCCTTCATGGGCCGGCTGAAGATCGCCGCCATCGAGACCCACGTGGCCGACGCCCGCACCTGCTGCCTGCATCCGGCCAGCTCTACTCACCGGCAGATGAACGATGACGAGCTCAAAGCCGCCGGCGTGTCTCCCGATCTGGTCCGCTATTCCTGCGGTCTGGAGGACGCCGCCGATCTGATCGCCGATATCGAACAGGCTCTGGCCTGAAAGGGGTTTGCTGAACCATGCCTATCAAAATACCTAACCAGCTGCCGGCCACCAAAGTGCTGGCCAGCGAAAACATCTTCGTCATGGATGAGCACCGGGCCTCCACCCAGGACATCCGCCCGCTGCAGATCTTGGTGCTGAACCTGATGCCCACCAAGATCGAGACCGAGACCCAGCTGGCCCGTTTGCTGGGCAACACTCCCCTCCAGGTGGAGCTGGAGCTGATGCAGACGGCCAGCCACGAATCGAAGAACACGGCCCAGGAGCATATGATCAAGTTCTACTCCACCTTCGACCAGGTGCGGGACCGCACCTTCGACGGCATGATCATCACCGGCGCGCCGGTGGAGAAGCTGCCTTTCGAAGAGGTGGAATACTGGGACGAACTGTGCCAGATCATGGAATGGAGCCGCACCCACGTGCACAGCACCTTCCATATCTGCTGGGGCGCTCAGGCCGGGCTCTATTACCATTACGGCATACCCAAGGTGGACCTGCCGGAAAAGATCTCCGGCGTGTTCCCCCACCGGGTGGAGCGCCGTTCCTCCATGCTGATGCGCGGCTTCGACGACGTGTTCATGGTGCCCCATTCCCGCCACACCACCATCCTGCGGCAGGATATCGAAGCCTGCCGCAAGCTGAAGATACTGGCCAGCTCGCCCAAGGCCGGTATCTACGCCATGGCTACCGAAGGCGGGCGGCAGGTCTTCATCACCGGCCATTCGGAATACGACGCCACCACTCTGCAAAAAGAGTACATCCGCGACAAGGCTATCGATCCGAATACCAAGATGCCGGAAAACTATTTCCCGGACGACGACGACACCAAGGAGCCTCAGGTGACCTGGCGCAGCCATGCCAACCTGATCTACCAGAACTGGCTCAACTATTTCGTCTATCAGACCACGCCCTTCGACATCAGCACCATCACTCCCATCAAATAACAGGGCGGCAAAAAATCATCCTAAACGTCTTTCGGACATACAAAAACCGGTGTGATATCTCTATCACACCGGTTTTCTGTATCCGTTTGGGTTTTGCCGTCAGGGAATGGGGATCATTCCTGAGCGGGAGCTTCCTCAGCAGGAGCTTCCGCGGGAGCGGCTTCCGCGGCAGGAGCTTCTTCAGCAGGGGCTTCCTCGGGAGCGGCTTCCTCAGCCGGAGCTTCTTCCGCCGGAGCGGGCGCTGGGGTCGGGATATCTTCGCCTTCCGGCAGGGTGGCCTTGATGGACAGGCTCATGCGCTTGGCTTCGGGATCAACGGCCAGGACCTTGACGTCGACCACGTCGCCGGGCTTGACCACGTCTTCGGTCTTCTCCACCCGATGGTTGGCCATCTGGGAAATGTGGACCAGGCCTTCCACGCCGGGTTCAACTTCCAGGAAGGCGCCGAAGGTGGTCATGCGCATGACCTAGCCGGAGATGTTCATGCCGACGGCGTACTGATCTTTTCGTTTTCCTGATCGATGCCCAGGATGTAGACGTCCAGCTCATCGCCTTCCTTGAGCAGGTCGGAAGGATGGTTAACCCGGTACCAGGCCATTTCGGACACATGGAGCAGGCCGTCCACGCCGCCGATATCCACGAAGGCGCCGAAATTGGTCAGGCGGCGGACCACGCCGTGACGGGTCTGGCCTTCGGCGATCTCGGCCCAGGTCTTTTCCTTCAGCTGCTTGCTGGCGTTACGCAGCACGGCCTTGGCGGACAGGACCAGCTTGTTGCTGTGCTTGTCGCATTCGATGATCTTCATCTGCAGCTCTTTGCCGACGTAGGTGCTGAGATCTTCCACGTAGCCCAGAGCCACCAGGGAAGCGGGGACGAAACCGCGCAGGCCCACGTCCACCAGAACGCCGCCCTTGACCACGTCGGTGACGACGCCGCTGACGACGGCTTTATCTGCTTTCAGCTGAGCGAGACGGTCCCAGGCGATGTCCTGATCTACCCTACGCTTGGAAAGCACAGGATAACCTTCCTGATTTTCCCGACGGAGGATCAGGACGTCGATTTCATCACCCACATGGAACCGTTCGCGAATGTTTTCAGCGTCTTCCTTGGACAGCTCGGAAGAAGACAGAACGCCTTCGCTCTTGCCACCGATATCGACCAGCAGCTCATCGTCTTTGACTTGCACGACAACACCTTTGACGCGAGCTCCACGGCGGATCTCTTTCATGTCGCCGTATTCCTGAGCGAAAGCGTCCACATCTTCGCTTTCCTCAGCCGGTTCGGCAGCCGCTTCGGCAGCCGGTTCAGCAGCGGGTTCTTCAGCCGGTTCGACAGCTGCTTCGGCAGCCGCTTCCGCGGGGGCTTCCTCGACAACGGGAGCAGTCTCTTCGACTGCCTCTGCGGTCTCCTTGACTTCCACTTCAACGTTTTCCAGTTCGCTCATGCTTGTTACTACCTCCTCAATTATGTGTTGCGGTGTTGAGGCTCCGGCGGTGATTCCGATTTTGCCAAAGCCCCGCACTATATCCATATCCAGCTCTCCGGCGGTCTCCACGTGGAAGACCGGAATGCCGGAGTCGGCGGATACCTGTGCCAGTTTTAAAGTGTTGGAGCTGTGCCGACCGCCGATGACGATCATGGCGTCGACTTTCCGCGCCAGCTCGGCCGTGGCGGCGCGGACCCGCTCCGTGTGATCGCAGATGGTGTTTTTGATCTGCAGATCGGCGGTCTTTTCCCGCAGCGCGGCCACGCAGCGGTCAAAATTGTCCCTTTTCTCGGTGGTCTGAGCCAGTACGGCAAGACGGGGGAAATGATCCAGCTTTTCCGCTTCGGCGGCGTCGGCCACCACCAGGGCGCGGTCGCCGGTCCAGCCGCAAATGCCCTGCACCTCCGGATGCTCCCGGTCGCCCACCACGACCACCTGGTAACCCAGATTGGTCCACATGCAGGCCATGCGCTGCGCTTTTTTGACGAAAGGGCAGGTGGCGTCGATGACCTCAAGACCCAAAGCGACGGCCCGATCGTGAGCCTCCGGTCCCACGCCGTGGGAACGGATGAGCAGGACCTTGCCTGTGCAATCTTCCGCGCGCTCCACCGCGCTGATGCGGGGAGCCAGAGCGCGCAGCTCCTGTTCGTTATGGATCAGCGGCCCCAGGGTATCCACGTGGCCGTAAGCGGCGGCGGCTTGTTCCGCCATATCCACCGCCCGGCGAACGCCGAAGCAAAAGCCGCAGTCTTTAACCAGGATCAGTTCCATTATTAGCAGGGATAACGGATGCTTGCTGAAAAGGGTAATTATATATTCTTCTTGCCGCTGCCTTTTTCTCCTGCTGCGAAAGAATGAAAAACAGGAAAAAAGCAAAAATATTTTCGACAAAACGGCTGATCTGATAGGATCATTTGTTGATCTTGTCGGTCGTATACATGGGACGGCCCGCCGCCCGCACACTTTCGGCGCCGGTCTCGAACAGCTGCGCCACGCGTTCTTTATAGGCGGCGGTAGCGCCGGCCAGTGCCTCCCGATCCGCCTTGCCTTCCGGCACCGGGAAGGGCTCGCCGATGACCAGGCGGATATTGCGGCGGAATAAGTGCAGGTAATCCGCGGCGTTCACCACAGCCATAGGCAGCACCCGTACCCGCGCCCGATAGGCTATGAAGGCAGCGCCCTCGTGGAACTCACCCATTTTCTGGTCGAAATAGCGGTGGCCCTCCGGGAAGATGCCCACGCTGCGTCCTTCCTTCAGCTCCTTCAGCGCCACCCGCATGGCGGCGAGGTCGCCGTCGTCTTTGTTCAGGAACACAGCGCCTAAGGCGCTGAACAGCCAGCGGGTGAATGGTTTGCGGCTGAAGCCCTCCTTGGCCAGGTAGGTGATGCGGTTGGGATAATAGGAGCTGATGATGGGCGGGTCGGCCAGGCTGGTATGGTTGCTGATCACCAGCAAAGGCTCGTTTTCCGGTATATTCTCCGCGCCGATGACCCGGGTGCCGTTCAGACGGCAGATGAAGCGCAGCACGCGGCAGGCCCAGCGATAATTACGCTCCGTATTGCGGCTCATGACGTCTGCCCTTCGGCCAGTTCGATGATGCGGCAGACCACCTCTTCGATGCCCATATCGCTGGAATCCACCAGCACCGCGTCTTCGGCCTGACGCAGGGGGGAAGCGGCGCGGGTGCTGTCGCGCTCGTCGCGTTCGATGATCTCCCGCTCCACCTGGTCTATGTCCACAGTCATCCCCTTTTGCAGCAATTCGTTGGCGCGGCGCCGGGCCCGCACCCGGGTGCTGGCGGTAAGGAAGACCTTGCAGGCAGCGTCAGGCAGCACCACGGTGCCGATATCCCGGCCGTCCATGACCACGGGGCGGCGGGCGGCCAGCTCCTGCTGCATGGCTACCAGCAGGCTGCGCACTTCCGCCACGGCGGAAACGGGAGAAGCGGCGTTGCCCACCTCGGGCAGGCGGATGTCCCGGCTCACGTCCTTGCCGTTGATCAATACCCGACAGCCAGAGGGAGCCGGCTCCAGACTGATATCGTTGTCGCGGATCAAAGCGGTGAGCCCCTCCGCGTCGTCAAAGGCCACTCCCTGCTCGATGGCCAGCAGGGCCACGGCGCGGTACATGGCGCCGGTATCGATATAAAGATATCCCAGCCGGTCGGCCACCAGCTTGGCCACAGTGGATTTGCCGGCTCCGGCCGGACCGTCGATAGCGATCTGCGCTGCTGTCATATGACGTCCCCTTCCTCCAGGCCGGCCACGGCCCGGTGGGCCACGGCGATGGCCACGTCGTCCAGATGGATCATGCCGATGGCGAAAAACACGGCCACGCACAGGTGCTCCCCGCAGCGGGCCACGCCGATCTTGCCGCCGAAGTTCAATCCCACGTAGCGGGTCATCATCTGACTGAGCACCTCATGGGCCGCGCCCGCCACCGCGCCGCCTTCGGCGTGGTTGTCGCGGATGACCTTTTCCCGCTTCGCGCCCACCACGGCGCGCTCGATGATCTTGGAGATGGAATTGATGGCCTCGCCGCCGAAATCCATGGCGGCCAGGCGGATGCCGTTTGCGGCATATTCGGCTTTGAGCTGGCGTTCCTCCTCCCGGCTCTCACTGATGGCCAGGCGGATCGCCGCCGCCGCCGTCTGTCTGCTGCCGCCGTGCTCCGGCCACACGCTGTCCATTAAGACGCCTCCTCTCCGGGTCCCTGATTTTCTTGTATGATTATATCATCGCCGGAAAGATTTTACAACTGACGCATGACTATAAAACCCCACACCGCCGCTTCCCCGCGGCAGCTGAAGCGCCGGGGCAGATAGCGTTCCTCCACGGAGGCGGACATTTCGTCCACCGTGAAGCAAAGCTCCCGGTCATAGGCGCGGCAATCCACGGCCAGCAGGTCGCCGTCGTAGACCCGGACCTGCAGCGTCCCGTGGGCAAAGCTGCCTGCCCGCTCGCCGTTGATCAGCAGATAAGCCTGCTCCAGCGAGACACCATCCTCGCTGGAAAGCGTGAGGTTGGCAAATCCGGCCTCCCCGTCGATCGGACGGGCCGCTGCAGCCAAGACCGGCTGCGGCGGCTCAGACGGCGCGGGAAGACTGCTGCGCTCGATACCGAACAGGCAGGCCGCCACCAATACCGCCAGCAGCAGCAGGCGGCTGACGAAGCCGTAAACGTCCATAACGACGCCTCCTTCCGCCGTTAGTGTCGGCACGGCGACGAAAAATATACAAAAAAGCCCCTGGCGAGACAGGGACTTTTCATGCTTCTTCTTTAAACCTGCGCCCAAGCCGCTGCCGGATCAGACGGGACAGGAGGAGGACAGGGTCTGGCGGCGTTCGGCCCGCACCAGTATCAGCTCGCCGGCGATGCTGACGGCGATCTCCGCCGGGGTCTGGGCCTTGATGGCGGTACCGATGGGCGTATAGACCTTCTCCAGCTGCTCCTTGGTGAAGCCTTCGGCCAGGAACCTTTTGTTCAGCAGCGCCGTTTTGGCCCGGGAGCCGATGACCCCCAGATAGGCGTGGTCGTATTGCATAACGAAACGCTGGGCGTCGTAATCGTTGGCGTGGCCGTTGGTCATGATGACGATATAGTCGTCGGGCAGGATGGTCAGCTTGTCGCCGATATGATCGTAATCCCCCAGCACGGTCTTTTCCGCCCCCGGCAGCAGGGCGGGATCGGTGTATTCCGGCCGGCTGTCGAACACGGTGACCCGGAAATCCAAATGGGCCAGCAGGGGCGTGAGTTCGCGGCTGATGTGGCCGCCGCCGAAGATGATGACCCGCTCGCCTCGGGGCAGGGGCTCGGCGTAAAACTGCCGCCCCTCCAGACTGATATTGAGCGGCAGCTCGCCCTGGAGCTGCGGGAGCAGGGCCTCGGGCAGGCTGCCGGTCAGCGCGCCTTCGGTTTCCGCCAGTACCGGCGGCAGGTCGATATCGCTCAGATCGTCTACCAGCCAGCAGTGTCTGCGGCTGTCCAGACCGGTCATGACCAGAGAGGTCAGATTTTGCCAGTCCCGGTCGTCAGCCGGCACGTAACGGAAAAGCACGGTGACGTTGCCGCCGCATATCATATTCAGCGCGTCCGTATCCGCGGTGTTGAGCTTGAACTCATGCAGCAGGGAACGCTTTTCCGAAAGCTGCTCCCGTGCCATCTGTTCGCAGCGGAACTCCACCGCGCCGCCGCCGATGGTGCCGCAGACGCGGCCTTCGGCGTCCACCAGCATATGGGCGCCGCTGGTCCTGGGCGCGGAACCCCGGTCTCCCACTATGGACAGCCACATGCAGTCCAGACCGTGGTTTTGGTGATGCAGTATCTCATTGAAAATGGTTTTCATATAATTACCTCAAATTACTTCTGATTGAATAGTATGCACGTTTTAGATTATATTATCGCAAAGACAGTCATTTTGCAAGCAGTGACAAAAACCCTGCCGTTTGCTATAATAGCGCTATGAAGACCGTACTGATCCGCGGCGCCGGCGATCTGGCCAGCGGCGCCGCCGCGCAACTGCATAGGACCGGCTGGCGCATCATCATGACGGAACTGCCCGAGCCCCTGAGCGTCCGCTGTCAGGTCTGCTTTTCCCGGGCGGTCTATCAGGCCCGCTGCCGGGTGGAAGAAATAGAAGCGCGGCGGCTGGACCGTCTGGAGGGCTGGGAAAAGCTGCCGGCTGAAATCATATACGTGACTACTCTGCCCTACCGGCAGGCGCTGCAAGCTGTACGGCCCGATCTGGTGGTGGACGGCATCATGGCCAAGCGCAACCTGGGACTTGCCATAACGGACGCGGAGACCGTGGTGGCCCTGGGCCCCGGCTTTTGCGCCGGGCGCGACTGCCATGCCGTTATCGAGACCCAACGCGGCCCCGAGCTGGGCCGCCCCATCTTCGAGGGCTCAGCCTCTGCCGACACCGGCGTGCCCGGCCTGATCGGCGGCGAGACTCTGGCCCGGGTGCTGCGGGCGCCTCAGGCCGGCGTCATCCGCTGCTGCAGCGCCATCGGCGATACGGTCTCGGCCGGGCAGATACTGGCCACGGTAGGAGACCTCCCCGTCAAAGCCGCCATCAGCGGCGTGCTGCGGGGCCTGCTGCCCGACGGCACTACGGTCACGACGGGGATGAAATGCGGCGACGTGGACCCCCGGGGC
>CAMZIS010000040.1 GCA_947307285.1 uncultured Peptococcaceae bacterium
CGCTTTCCAGGTCGATGCCGGTCTCGCGGATGGAGGCGGCGATGAACTTGGCGGCGGAGCCAAAGCCCGGGGTATGGTCGGTGATGGCCAGGTCGTTATCGATGGTCTTGGGCACGCCGATGACGCACATATCCCAATCCTGCTCCTTGGCGGCCAGCCAGGTCTTGTAGCAGGTGTCCATGCTGTCGTTGCCGCCGTTGTAGAAGAAATAGCGGATGTTCAGCTTTTTGAAGATCTGCACCATCTTCTGCTGGTCTTCGGCGGAGACTTTATAGCGGCAGGAAAAGATGCCGGCGCCGGGGGTATGACGCAGGGCGGCGATATCCTTTTTGTCCTGAGCGGCCAGGTCGATGATGTCCTCCTCCAGGATGCCCTTGATGCCGCTGATGCCGGCATAAATGGTGCCGAAGTCGACTTTTTCGAACCAGGTCTGGATCACGCCGCAGGTGCTGTTGTTGATCACGGCAGAGGGGCCGCCGCTTTGGGCGATGATAGCATTGCCTTTCAACATGTTCGATACACTCCTTTTAGTTTTTTATTATATTAAAAATAGTTTTTCAGATGTTTTCAGTCGCCAGGCATCTCAGCACTTTTCCGGCTCTTTTACCTCACCCTCGTCGACCAAAGTGATGGATTTGATCTTCTGCTCCGTCCGGGGACGGTCCTGAAAACCGGTGGGAGTGGACGCGATCTCGTCCACCACTTCCATGCCGGAGACGACACGGCCGAAGGCGGCGTACTGTCCGTCCAGGAAAAAGCCGTCCTGGTGCATGATGAAAAACTGGCTGCCTGCGGAATCGGGATCCATGGCCCGGGCCATGGAGATGACGCCGCGGCTGTGCTGAAGCGTATTCTGGGGGAAACCGTTGTCCCGGAATTCACCTTTGATCTGATAACCCGGGCCGCCGGTACCGCGACCCAGGGGGCAGCCGCCCTGGATCATGAAGCCGGAGATGACCCGGTGAAAGATCAGGCCGTCGTAAAAGCCCCTGCTGACCAGATATTTGAAGTTCTCCACCGTGTTCGGCGCGTATTGCGGCAGCAGCTCCAGTTCGATCTTGCCGCCGTTTTCCATTTCGATGATTACCATGCGTTTCTCCTTGATCTGTTTATTTTATCGTTAAGCTAAGTCAAATAATAAAGTGCCAGTGCTACAGCATTCCAGGTCATATGGGCGATTATATTATACCACAGACTGCCGTATTTTTCATATAGCCGGCACAGGCCTAAACTGACGCACACCACGGGCAGCAGGGTCCACAGATTCATATGGGAGGCGGCAAAGACCGCCGCGGTGATGATATAGGCAGCAACGCGGCCGTAGCGCCAGCGCAGAGCCGGGAAAAAGAAACCCCGGTACAGAGTTTCCTCCGCCAGCGGCGCCAGGAACAACAGCAGCAGCAGCAAAAAGACAGTTTCGAAAGGAGAGGCTTTGTCGAGCAGCTCGACGATGTATTCCTGAGTCTGGGCGGCCTGGGGAAAAAGCAGGGTCTGAACCCAGCTGATGAACAGGTTGATCAGATAGAAGAGCAGGCCAAAACTGATGCCTAAGATAAGGCAGTGACGCCACTTCGGAACGGTGAAGCCAAGATCGGCCTCGCTGCGGCCGCGCACTATGGTGACCAGCAGCAGGGGCGCCAGGAAAAAGCAGCCCGATTGGATGAAGTAGGCGACCAGGTCGGCGCCGATGCCCCGGGCAGTGGCAGCGAAGCGGTAAGGGATGGCGCTGAGCAGCATGGACAGTCCCAGGACGGCCACCGTTTCCCAGGCCGACCAACCGGGATCGGCGTATTCTTTTTTGCCGCCCACGACCATAAAAGCGTACCTCCCGCCTATCCAGAATTATACACACCGCAGGCGCAAAAGTAAAGCGACGCGGACTTGGCCGCGTCGCTTTTTAACTGCATTAAGTTGTGGCAGCAGGACTGCCTGAAAGCCTTACAGCTCGAAGGGCTTGGCGTTCTTGCCCATTTCGTAACCGGCGTCGTAGAACTTCCAGTTGAGCTCGGCAACCTTCTTTTTGAAGTTGCGGTACAGGGACTCAACGATAGCGTCGCGGGAAACGAAATCGAACAGGCCGTTCAGCACGCCCAGGGCCACCACGTTGGCGGACAGGTCGGAACCCTTGGGATCCAGATCGCGGCAGGTGTCGGTGATCGGGATACGGTAGTTCTTCACGCCCTTGGTGCCTTCACCAACGTCGCCGTCCAGGATCAGAGTGCCGCCGGGAGCGATGTCAGCGCCGAACTTTTCGAAGGATTCGGGGCTCATGCACAGCAGGATGCCGGGGTTCTCCACCTTGGGGAACAGGATGGGGCCGTCGGAGATATTGACTTCGGCACGGGTGGCGCCGCCGCGGGACTCAGGACCGTAGACCTGAGACTGGGTAGCGTTGCGGCCGTCTACCAGAGCGGCTTCGGCCAGCATAACGGCAGCCTTGATGACGCCCTGACCACCGGAACCGGACAGACGGATCTTATACTTCTCATGAGAGGACATTATTTGGCACCTCCTTGCACGCGTTCAACCAGCTTCTCGTATTCGCTGGTGTATTCCGGAGCATCGTCGATCTGCTGCAGGATGCCGATCGGGATCTTGTTGGCCTTTTCTTCATCGCTGAGCTTATCGTAAGCAGCCTTCATGACGCACATTTCTTTGATGTTGTCCATCATATCCCGGGGATCCGGGGTGCCGTTGCGGCGGCCGTAGGAAATGGGGCAGGAAGAAACGGCTTCGATGATGGAGAAGCCCTTGTGATTGAAGCCGGCAACGATCATGTCGGTCAGATGCTTGGCATGGAAGATGTCGGAACGGGCAACGAAGGTAGCGCCGGCGCCCTTAGCCAGCTCGGCCATGTCGAAGGAACGGTCGATGGAGCCGTAGGGGCAGGTGGTGGCCTTCTTGCCGAAGGGAGTCATGGGTGAGAACTGACCGCCGGTCATGCCGTAGATGTTGTTGTTCATCAGAACTACGGTCATGTCGATGTTGCGGCGGCAGGCATGGATGAAGTGGTTGCCGCCGATGGCGGTGCCGTCGCCGTCGCCGGAGAACACGAACACGTTCAGGTCAGGACGGGCCATCTTGACGCCGGTGGCGAAAGTCAGGGCACGGCCGTGAGTGGTGTTCATGGTGTGCATATCGATGTAACCGGTGATACGGGAGGAGCAGCCGATGCCGGAAATGGCAACGCACTGATCCTTATCGAGACCCAGCTGGTTGACAGCACGGGCCCAGGCGCTCATCACGATGCCGTGACCGCAGCCGGCGCACCAAATATGGGGCAGGTTATTACGGAAATATTTCTCGTACTCAGGCTTCATTATTTGAGCACCTCCTTGACCTTATCAACGCATTCCTCAACGAGGACCAGCTCGCTGTCTACGCGGGTGACCTTTTCGACCGGCTTGCCGATGACGCGCTCGATCTCGCGGGCGTACTGGCCAAGGTTCAGTTCCGGAACGATAACAGCCTTCTTGCCTTCGCAGGCCTTCTTGATCTTAGCTTCATTGATGGGCCAGATCGTCTTCGGACGCAGCAGGCCGACCTTGATGCCTTCGGCGCGCAGCTCTTCCATAGCTTCCTGAGCGGTACGGGCCACGGAACCGTAAGCGATGAACAGGTAATCGCAGTCGTCTACGAAGAAATCTTCGGATTCCCAGAATTCGTCGATGTGGCCTTCGATCTTGCGGGTCAGGCGGCGGTTGAAAGCGTCGACTTCCGGCAGGACGGAGGAGTAATAGCCCTTCTGGTTATGAGTCAGACCGGTCATATGATAGCGGTAGCCCTTGCCCCAGTAAGCCATGGCGGGGACGTCGTCTTCCGTGTTTTCATAAGGCAGGTAATCTTCGGGAGCGCAGGTGGGCTGCTTGCGGTTGATGATCTCGACTTCCTCGTCGGGATCGACGTCGAAACGTTCACGCAGATGGCCGATCTCTTCGTCCAGCAGCAGGATGACCGGAGTGCGATACTTCTCGGCCAGGTTGAAGCACTGGATGGTCATGTAGTAGGTCTCCATGACGGAGCTGGGGGCCAGGGCGATGATGGCATGATCGCCGTGGGAGCCGAAGCGGGCCTGCTGGATGTCGCCCTGAGCGGACAGGGTGGGCAGACCGGTGCAGGGGCCCATACGCTGAACGTCAACTACGACGCAGGGAACTTCGTCGATGGCGGCAAAGCCGATGGCTTCCTGCATGAGGGAGAAGCCGGGGCCGGAAGTGGCGGTGAAGGCTTTTCTGCCGGTGGCGGCAGCGCCGATGACCGCGCCGATGGAGGCGATCTCGTCTTCCATCTGGACGAAACGGGCGCCGCACTTGGGCATCATTTCGGCCATATGTTCAGCGATCTCGGTGGAGGGGGTGATGGGGTAACCGAAGAAGTTGTAAGCGCCGGCTTTCAAAGCGCCCAGAGCGCAGGCTTCATTACCCTGAACGAGTCTAACATTTGCCATTATTACTCACCCTCCTTTTCCTTCGTCTCAACGCAGAAATCCGGGCAATGCAGTTCGCAGGTGCCGCAACCGATGCAATCTTCGGGACGGGCCGGGACGGCTCTGCCGTCTTTGGCGCGGTCGAAGACGTTTTTGGGGCACAGGTGGACGCACAGGCCGCAGGCTTTGCAAAGCTTGCTTACAACCTGAACATCATAACTCTTTTTGGCCATAAAACTTAGATTCCTCCTTGGTGATTTATAAATAAAACAAACGTTTGGAACGGGGAAAAACAAGCGCGGTATAAATACATTATACCGAAAATAATTATAACACAGACCGGCAGGGCTTGTATATTGAAAAAAAATTACAACAATTAAGTCAAAAGGAGGATAAATGTAAAAGATACTGTCAAAACACTTACAGAACGGTTCTCATATCCTTACGGGACAGGGCGGGCGGAGTCAGTTCCGCCGTCATCTTCAGGCTTCCGCCGGGACAGATCTCCGCGCAGCGACCACAGTATACGCAGCGTCCGAAATTAAGATGACATTCAAATTTAGACTCCCCTGCCCGCACGGAGTTCACGATAGAGATGGCCCGGGCGGGACAGGCGTCAACGCAGCTGCGGCAGCCGATGCAGGACGCCGGATCAAAGGAGATGCGGCCGCGGTAACCGTCCGGATAGTGCAGTTCCTCCCTGGGATAGGGTACGGTGGCGCTGCGGGAAAACAGGTTTTTCCCCGCCTCGCCGGTAAGGCCGCCTATCTTGAAGCGCATCAGACGATCACTCCTTTCACCAGCAGGTTGACGATGATCTGGATCAGGGCCAACGGCACCATATAACGCCAGCACAGAGAGAACACCTGCTCGCTGTGGAGCCGGACCGACAGGGTATGGAACAGGGAAAACAGGACCAGGATAAACAGCGTCTTCAGCAGATAGAGCAAAAAGCCCAGCAGCGGAGAAGCCGGATAAAAGGGCAGGAAGACAGCGGCAATGAGGGAGATGGTGACTACTGTATCGCAGTCTTCGGCCAGATCGAAGAAGGCGAAGAAGCGGCCGCCGAACTCGCTGAAGGCGCCGCTGCCCTGCTCGGCTCCGGCAATGGGCGAATCAAAGGGCGACTTCATAAGCTTGCCCTGACTGGTGACTATGGCGATGCCGAATGCGGGCAGGTTGAGCAGCATCAGCAGGGGCCGTTCCGTATAGAACTGAGATATGCCCTGCAGAGACCAGCTGTCAGCCAGCAGCGCCGGGGCCAGCAAGGACATAAGCAGAGGCACCTGATAGGCCGCCATCTGGGTGAGCGCCCGCACGCCGCCGAAGGAGCCGTACACGCTGGAGGAATACCAGCCGGCCAGGAAAACACAGATGGCGGGCAGGGTCACCAGGTACAGCACCACGATGAGATCGCCGTTGAAGGGATGAGCGGACAGGGGCGAAAACAAAGGCACATAGAGATAGGCCGCGCACACGGCGGCCAGAGCCACCGCCGGTACCATGAAGAACAGTCCCTGGTCGGCTCGGGCCGGGATCATCCGCTCTTTGCCCACCAGTTTCATCAGGTCGGCCACGGGCTGCAGCCAGCGGGGACCGCGGCGTTTTTGCATACGCGCGTCCAGTTTGCGGGACAAGGCGGCGCAAAACAGGGAGTAGCACAGCAAAAACAGCAGGCCGGGAAAGATCAGGAGCTTAAAAACCTGGGCCATATTCACTCCTCCTTTTCCGCGCCGGCACGTCCGGCGCCAGCCTCATGCCTTAGATAATAATCGCGGCTGAAATCACGCAGCTGTTCCCAACCGACGGTGCGCTGCTCCTCACCGCCTTTGATGACCACGGCCCGGCTCGCGGCGCCGAAGCAGAAATCGTAATCAGTCATCAGCAGCGGGATGTTGGCCAGATAATTGCCGCTGATGATCTTTTGCAAAGTATAAAGATTGGCTTCCCGCGGCGTGAAGACCCGCAGCCGTTCCGGCGAGGCGCCGCCGTCGGAGCGCAGGTAATAGACGAGCTCGCCCCGGGGCGCCTCCACCCTGACCAAAGCTTCGCCTTTGGGCAGCCGCTCCGGGACCTCCGCCCGCAGCTCACCTTCGGGCAGTTCGGCCAAAGCGCGGCGTATAAGCGCGGCAGAGGCTTCCATTTCCCCGATATGCACCACAGTTCTTCCGTAAGCGTCGCCATGATCGTCACATACCGGGGCGACTTCCATGCGCCGATAAGCGCCGTAGGGTTCGTCCGCGCGCACGTCGCGGCTGAGTCCGGACCCCCGGGCCAGCGGACCCACAGCACCGTAAGCGGCGGCGTCATCCCTGCTTAAGACGCCGGCTCCGCGCAGACGGTTGACCAGCATCAGTTCCTTGCGGAACAGGGAGCCGCGCTTTTTGATACGACGGCCGACTTCGTCCAGCATCTCGCTGATACGCGTACGTATATGCTCGTCCAGGTCCCGCCGGACGCCGCCGGGCAGGTTGACGCTGTATTTCACCCGATTGCCGCCGATTTCGGCCAGACAGTCCAGTACCAGCTCCCGGTCGTTCATGAGATACATGTTCAAGGCGTCGTAGCCCACTTCCCGGGCGGTGCCGGCCAACCAGAGCAAATGGCACTGCAGCCGCTCCAGTTCGGACACGATCAGGCGGATATATTCGGCCCTCTGCGGCACCACAATACCGGCCAATTCCTCCATGGCCTGGCAAAAGGCCATGGCATGGGCCTGAGGACCCAGACCGCCGTAACGCTCCAGGATAAGCAGATCCTGCATGTAGCTATGGATCTCGCAGGATTTTTCCACGCCCTGATGAGAGCCTCCGGCCGGCAGGTGGACTTCCGCCACCCGGTCGCTGGCCATGGTGACCCACAGACAGTTTTTGTTTTCACCGTCCGGCGCGGACGGCTTCAAAGACAGCTGCCGCTGTGTCATCGTCCGTCCTCCTTTTGCCCGCCGAATGAGGTGCGGGGCTGGTTATAGGTCAAGGTGCTTTTATTGAATCGGCGCACTTCCCAGTCTTTGCGCAGGGGATAGCTTTCTTCCGGCCAGCCGTCGGGCAAGGGATAACCGCCTTCGGGAAGGTCTTCTATCTTCAGACCCAGCAGGGTGCGGAGCTCCTGCTCCTGCCACAGCGCCTGCGGGAAACGACCGCAGACGGAACGGATGAAGGGGCGGGCCTTGGGCACTCGCTGCCGGACCAAAAGCACCACTTCGTCCTGATTGACCAAGGCATAAGTGAGGCCCAGCCAATCGCCGTCATCAGTGCCGAACAGGGTGAGCAGACGGTCGAAGCCGGCGGAGGCAGTCAGATAAGGAAACACTTTTTCAAAATCCCGCCGTACCAGGTAGTCCATGACGACCCGCTTTTCCCGCTGGATGCGCACATGGCCTTCCAGCACCGGGAAGCGTTCCAATATGATCTGCACGACCGCTTTTTCCTGATCCATAATCATTCCTCCACCGTATCGGCGTATTTCTGCGCCTTCTCCCAGTTGGCCAGCAGCTCGCGGACAGCGTCGATGATGGCTTCGGGACGGGCGGCGCAGCCGGGCAGATAGACGTCCACCGGGATGGTGGAATCCACGCCTCCGGCCACGGCATAGCAATCGGACAGAGCGCCGCCGCTGCAGGCGCAGGAACCGACGGCCAGCACGAACTTGGGCTCCAGCATCTGCTCATAGATCTGGCGCAGGCGGCCTTTTTCCTGCACGGTAACAGCGCCGGTGCAGATAAGTATATCCGCCTGACGCGGACTCCCCTGCTCGGAGACGCCCCAGCGTTCCAGGTCGTAACGGGAGGATAGCGCGGCCTGCAGCTCGGCGTCGCAGCCGCAGCAGGATCCGCTATGGAAACGGATGATCCAGGGCGAGTT
>CAMZIS010000041.1 GCA_947307285.1 uncultured Peptococcaceae bacterium
TGACAAGTGCGGCGATAATCAGGCCGGGCCAGGCAAAACGCGGACCTGTCAGCAGAGCGAAAGCCACAAGCAGACAGCCGCAGGGGGCCACGGCGGAAAGATAAAGCCGATCCAGCGCCGCGCCGATCAGGGGCTGTAGGCCGAAGGCAATGATGTTATAGAGCAAAAAACCTGCCGCGACCTGGCTCAAGTCCCCGAAGTGGGGGCGGAAGGAGCCGTAGAGCAGATAAAAGCAGGCCAGGTCCACCGCCAGATGGGCGGCGGTGATGACGCAAAGGGTGAACTTGGGACTATTTTGCCGCAAAGGCATAGAAGCTGTCTCCCCTGTCGCCGAAATCCACGTGGATATCGTAAACCCACCCAGCCTCAACGGGCAGGCGGTACACAGTCTTGTCCGCCGCCACGACCTCGCCGTCTACCTCCTGCTGACCGTCATAGTCGGCGGCCGCCGCGTCCCAGCGATTGACCGCGGTGACCTCCATCCCATCATCAAGGATGATCTCCACCGCGACGCATTTTGTTGTATCCACAACTGCCAGCTCGTCCAAAACGTCCAGCGGATGGGCCGCGTCGGCGTTAATGCCGGTCACGGTGCCGTCGCCGTTATCGATATGCCATTCGTAAGTGCCGGGCTTAAGGAACACAGACGGTTCCTCTTCGTTGATATAGAGCTCAAGCTCGGGCGGGGCCTCCGCCGCATCTTTTTCCGGCGGTGTGTTCACAGGAACGCTGCAGGCAGAAAAAGCCACTGCCAGCACGATGATGATCAGAGCGAGCAAGATATGCTTCATTATAGCATCCATCCTTTCTTTTGTCTAACGGCCCTTAGATGAATACTGATATGACGAAAGCGGACGGGAAATGGTTCCCGTCCGCTTTGATTCGGATGTGTTTTGCAATTAGAAGCAGGTCTGCTCGGTGCGGAGGATGATCTCGTTCTGCAGCTCCTCGGTGAGGTTGTTGAAGTAGTCGCTGTAACCGGCCACGCGGACGATGAGGTCGTTGTAGTTTTCCGGCACCTTCTGGGCGTCGCGCAGGATGTTGGAGTCCACCACGTTGAACTGGATGTGATGGCCGTCCATGCGGAAGTAGGCCCGGATCAGGTCCTTCAGATGTTCCAGACCTTCTTCGCCCTTGAGGATGGAAGGAGTCAGCTTCTGGTTCAGCAGCGCGCCGCCGGTGCGCAGCTGGTCCAGCTTGGCAGCGGATTTGATGACCGCGGTGGGGCCCTTCTTATCCGCGCCCTGGACCGGGGAGATGCCCTCGGACAGGGCTACGCCGGCTTTGCGGCCGTCCGGGGTAGCGCCCAGGACGGAGCCGAAGTAGACGTGGCAGGTGGTGGGCAGCATTTCCACACGGTAGGTGCCGCCGATGGGGGTGGGCCGGCCGTTGACCAGCTTGTAGATGATCTCGAACATACCCATGATCAGATCGTCGGCCGCGTCGTCGTCATTGCCGTACTTGGGGGTCTTGTTGAGGAAGATCTGACGTTCTTTCTCGAAGCCGTTGAAGTCGGCGTCCAGGACCTGCAGCATATGGTCCATGGTCATGGTCTTGTCGTCGAAGACGTGCTTTTTGATGGAGGAGAAGCAGTCGGTGATGGAGCCCAGACCCACGAACTGGATGTAACGGGAGTTGTAACGGGCGCCGCCGCAGTTGTAGTCCTTGGCTTCCTTGATGCAGTCGTCGGTGATGACGGACAGGAAGGGAGCAGGCATCTTCTCGGCGTAGAGCACTTCGATGACGTTGTTGCCGCGGATGTCCACGTCGATGAAGTAGGCGATCTGCTTCTCGAAGGCGGCCATCAGGTCGTCCATGGATTTGAAATCCCGCGGGTCGCCGGTCTCCAGACCGATCTTCTTGCCGGTCATGGGATCAACACCGTTGTGCAGGGTGATCTCCAGCACCTTTACGGTGTTGAAGTAACCGGTGAGGATGTAGGCCTCTTTACCGAAGGCGCCCACTTCCACGCAGCCGGAGGTGCCGCCCTGACGGGCGTCTTCCAGGGATTTGCCCTGGCGCATCAGTTCCTTGATGATGGCGTCGGTGTTGAAGACGGAGGGGAAGCCCATGCCTTCACGGATGACGCGGCCGGCCTCGATGAGGAACTTATCCGGGTTCTTGGCGGAGATCTGAACGTTGGTGGAGGGCTGGAGGATGCGCATGTCCTCGATGACTTCCAGCAGCAGGTAGGACACGTCGTTGACGCCGTCGGTACCGTCGGGCTTGACGCCGCCGATGTTGATGTTGCAGAAGTCGGTGTAGGTGGCGGATTCCTTCAGGGTGATGCCTACCTTAGGCGGAGCGGGCTGGTTGTTGAACTTGACCCACCAGGATTCCAGATATTCCTTGGCCTGTTCCCGGGTGAGGGTGCCGGCTTCGATTTCTTTCTTATAGAAGGGATAGAGATGCTGATCCAGCTTGCCGGGGCAGTAGGCGTCCCAGGTGTTCAGCTCGGTGATGACGCCCAGATGGATGAAGAAGTACATCTGCAGGGCTTCGTAGAAGGTGCGGGGCGCATGGGCGGGGACCCATTCGCAGTTCTCGGCGATCTTGATCAGCTCGGACTTGCGGGGTTCCGGAGCGGTCTCGGCCATTTCCCGGGCCTTTTCGGCGTAGCGCTTGGCCCAGATCATCACCGCGTCGCAGGCGATATCCATGGCCTTCAGCTCTTCGGCCTTGTCGTAGGCTTTCAGGTCGTGCACGTAATCGATGGTATCCATGACGGCTTTGATGTCAGCCTTGAAATCCAGCAGGCCTTTTTTGTAGATCTTGCCGTCGGCCACGGTATGACCGGGGGAGCGCTGTTCCATGAATTCGGTGTAGATGCCGGCTTCATAGCAGTCTTTCCATTCGGGAGTCATCTGGGCCATGATGTGGTCGCGGATGGCGCGGCCCCGCCAATAAGGGATGATGACCTTTTCCTGGATGCGGCGGGTCTCTTCGTCGTTTTTGAAGAAGATCTTGTCGCGCTCGTCCAGGACCTTGAAGTCCTCGATGGTGTGGCAGCACAGTTCGGGGTAGGTCGGCGCTGCATGGGGACGCGGGCCGCGTTCGCCAACGATCAGTTCGTAATCGTTGATGCAGATCTCTTTGTTCTCGCAGATATGCTTGAAGGTCAGAGCGCGCAGCACGGGAATGGAAACTTTGCCTTCGTACATCTTGTAGGCTTCGGTCTCCAGGACGGCGCGTTCGATGGACAGAGTGGGGATGGCGGACACGCTGGCCTGACGCTGCTGCTTGATGCGGTCGTTCATGCCCCGCAGAGTGGTGGATTCACCGATCATCATAGTGGGTATTCCTCCTATTTAAAATTTAATTTTAAGCTGTTGCCGGCATTTTTTGCAAAAAGCTTGCCAAATCCGCCGGGCCATGTTATACTAAATATAAACTACAGTCTAATTTTACAACGGTTCTGTCAGTTTTTCAATAGCAAATCGGGCAAAAAGGAAAAAAATTATGAGCAACCGTAATCAGACCCGCAGTCGCATCGCCAAGGCCGCCTGGGAACTGTTCCGCCGCAAGGGCTACCAGGAGACCACCATCAGCGACATCATCGAGGCCGCCGGTACCAGCCGCGGCACCTTCTACCACTACTTCAACGGCAAGGACGAGCTGCTGTCCACCCTGTCCTATATGTTCGACGATTTCTACCGGGAAAACCTGCCCCAGATCGATCCGGATATGAACAGCTGCGATAAGCTGATCGCCCTTTCCGCCTCCTGCCACCGCTTCACTGCCGACAACATCCCGCTGGAGCTGCTGGCACAGCTCTATTCCTCCCAGGTGGTGACCAGCGGCGACAAAAACCTGCTGGACCGCAACCGCTATTATTATGAAGTGATCCAGGGCATCATCGACGAAGGCCAGCGGCGGGGCGAGATCGACCCCAATATCTCCAGCTACGACGCGGTGCATTATTATGCCATTTGCGAACGGGCGATAATCTACGACTGGTGCATCGCCGGCGGCGGGTACGATCTGGCCGGATTCACCGAATCCACCCTGAGAAGGATGCTGGACGGACTGAGAGCAAAATAGCAAGGATAAGAACAAAAAAGCGAGGACCGAAGTCCTCGCTTTTTCTATGCATTTCAACCGCCGATATGCACGTTAAGTCCCTGCTTACGCAGGATATCGGCCAGGGGTGCGATCTCCTCTTCCGTGGGGTCTTCCAGGAAGCCCAGGGTGTAGGGCAAACGCAGCCGCTTGTATTTCGCCTGCGCCATCTTGTGGTAGGGCAGCAGGTATATCTCTTTCAGGCCCAGCTCCCGCGTGAGTTCGCCCACGCGGCGGATATGGTCCGGATCGTCGTTGACGCTGGGGATAAGGGGCACGCGGATCCAGATATTGGCGTGATGCTCCGCCAGCCAGCGCAGATTGCGCAGGATGGGTTCGTTGGGCGCGCGCATGTATTTCTCATGCTGATCGTTGTCCAGATGCTTCACGTCGTACAGGAACAGGTCCACGTAGGGCAGGACCTGCTCCATGACCCGCTGAGGAACGAAGCCGCTGGTATCGACGGTGGTATGATAGCCTCTTTCCTTGCACGCCTTGAGGAATTCCAAGGCAAAAGCGTCCTGGGACAGGGGCTCGCCGCCGGAAAGAGTGACGCCGCCGTGGCTTTCTTCGTAGAAGGGTTCGTCTTTCTTGACTTCCTTCATCAGCTGCTCCACGGTCATTTCCTTGCCCAGGCGCTCCATGGCCAAAGTGGGGCAGACCTCGGCGCATTTGCCGCAGCGATCGCATTTTTCCATATCAAGCTTGATGCCGTTCTTGCCTGCGGTCAGGGCGTCCTTGGGGCAGGCCTCGATGCAGGTCAGGCAGCCCATGCACTTATCTTTGTACCAGACGATCTCCGGGGTGAACACCTGGGTCTCCGGGTTGTGGCACCAGGCGCACAGCAGCGGACAACCCTTCATAAAAACTGTGGTGCGGATGCCCGGGCCGTCATGGATGGAGTAATTCTGAATATTGCTGATCAAACCGGTGGTCATAGCGAGTCTCCTTATGCACTGATTTGACTGCGAAACTATACGCAGTATGAACTCAAGTATAATTTTACTATAACAAATCTGATAATGCAAGAGACGAAATAGAATTTAGCACGGCGCGACACAAAAATCCGCAGTCCGCCGGGCGGACTGCGGAAATGCTGATCGCAGTTTACAGCTTGAGGCTGGATTCGATGACGGCAACGATCTCGGACAGGGCCTTGGTGGGAGCCAGGGAACCGTCCAGCACCCGGTTTTCGATAGCCTCACGCGGCTGGGCGATAGCGGGGTTTTTGTAGATCAGGTTGCGGAAATAGTCGTCGGTCATTTCCCGCACCCAGGTCAGGTTCTGCTGCTGACGGCGGGATTCCAGCTGGCCGGTCCCCTTCATCTGGTTGATGTATTCCATGGCCACGTCCCAGATCTCCGGGATGCCCTCGCCGGTGTAGGCGGAGCAGGTATAGGCCTTGGTGGTCCAGCCTTCGGTGGCGGGACGCAGATAATGCAGTATCTGTTCGTAATCGGCCCGGGTCACCAGAGCCTTGGTCTTGTTGTCGCCGTCGGCCTTGTTGACCAGGATAGCGTCGGCCAGTTCGATGACGCCCTTCTTCACGCCCTGCAGATCGTCGCCGGCGCCGGTCAGCACCACGACCAGGAAAAAGTCCACCATAGAGCGGACAGTGGTCTCGCTTTGGCCTACGCCCACGGTCTCGACCAGGATCACGTCGTAGCCCGCGGCTTCGCACAGCAGCATGGTCTCGCGGCTTTTTCTGGAAACGCCGCCCAGGGTACCGCCGGCGGGAGAAGGACGGATGAAGGCGTTCTTTTCACGGCTCAACTGCTCCATGCGGGTCTTGTCGCCCAAAATGGCGCCGCCGGTCACGGAGGAGCTGGGGTCCACCGCCAGGACCGCCACCTTGTGCCCCGGCTGGCACAGGAGGCAGCCCAGAGCTTCGATGATGGTGGATTTGCCGGCGCCGGGCACGCCGGTGATGCCGATGCGCACCGCCTTGCCGGTATGGGGCAGCAGCTGCTGCACGATGTCCTGAGCCATGGCAAAATGCTTGGGCGCGTTGCTCTCCACCATGGTAATGGCGCGGCTCAGCTTCATGCGGTCGCCTTCAAGAACGCCGGCCACGTAATCGTCCACCGTCATTTTAGGCGGCTTGGCTGCTACCGTGGCCTGCTGGGACAGGCGCAGGGCGTCGTTGCTTTCGGAGATGCCGGTCATGACGAAGCTGGCGAAGGCGGTATCCTTCTTTTTGTCTTCATCGATCCATTCCGGCTTATAGATATCGTAATCAGTGGGCATGATGATCTCCTTATCAGTAGCTCTTTTCCTTCACAAAAACGGAGAGCCGGACTGTCCGCTTTTGTAAAGGAAGAGAAAAAACAGGGGCGGGCGTTGACCCGCCCCTGCAGATTCACTGTACACAGGGCCTGCCCCGAAGGGCCAGCCTATGCGGTTCGACGGGAGACAAGCTTATTCGGCTTCATCCAGACGCTTGTTGAGGATGGTGAGGAATTCCTTGGCAGCAGCCGGGATGACGGTGCCGGGGCCGTAGATGGCGGCAGCGCCGTGAGCTTTCAGGAATTCATAGTCCTGAGGCGGGATAACGCCGCCGCAGATGACCATGATATCCTCACGGCCGCGCTTCTTCAGCTCTTCCACCAGGGCGGGCAGCAGGGTCTTGTGACCGGCGGCCAGGGAGGACATACCGACGATATGGACGTCGTTGTCCACCGCGTCCTGAGCGGTCTCTTCCGGAGTCTGGAACATGGGACCGATGTCGACGACGAAGCCCATGTCGGCGTAAGCGGTAGCAACTACCTTGGCGCCGCGGTCGTGACCGTCCTGGCCCATCTTGGCGACCATGATGCGCGGACGGCGGCCGTGCTTCTCTTCGAATTCGGCAGTCATCTTGCGGACTTCTTCGATGACTTCGCTGTCGGAGTATTCGGCGGCGTAAACGCCGGAGATGCTGCGGGTGGTCGCAACGTGACGGCCGCAGACTTTTTCGATGGCGTCAGAGATCTCACCCTTGGACGCACGGGCGCGGGCGGCTTCCAGAGCCAGCGCCAACAGGTTGCCTTCGCCGGTAGCCATGCAGTTGGTCAAAGCCTCCAATTTCTGTTCCACAACGGCCTGATCGCGGTTGGCGCGGAGTTTCTCCAGGCGGGCGATCTGGGCCTGACGGACGGCCATGTTGTCGACGTCCAGGATGTCCAGGGCGTCTTCCTGATCCAGTTTCAGGTAGTTCAGGCCGACGATCTTTTCGCTGCCGGAGTCGATGCGGGCCTGACGGCGGGCAGCGGCTTCTTCGATGCGCAGCTTGGGCAGGCCGGTGTCGATGGCCTTGGCCATGCCGCCCAGTTCCTCGACTTCCTGGATGTGGGCCCAGCCGCGTTCGATCAGCTGCTTGGTCAGAGCTTCCACGTAGTAGGAGCCGCCCCACGGGTCGATGACCTTGCAGACGCTGGTCTCGTCCTGGATGTAGAGCTGGGTGTTACGGGCGATACGGGCGGAGAAGTCGGTAGGCAGAGCGATGGCTTCATCCAGAGCGTTGGTATGCAGGGACTGGGTATGGCCCAAAGCGGCGACCATGGCTTCCATGCAGGTACGGGCCACGTTGTTGAACGGGTCCTGAGCGGTCAGGGACCAGCCGGAAGTCTGGGTGTGGGTACGCAGGGCCAGGGACTTCGGGTTCTTGGGTCCGAAGGTGTTGACGATCTTGGCCCACAGCACGCGGGCGGCGCGCATCTTGGACACTTCCATGAAGTAGTTCTTGCCTGCGCCCCAGAAGAAGGACAGACGCGGCGCGAACTGGTCCACGTTCAGGCCGGCTTTGATGCCGGTGCGGATGTAATCCCAGCCGTCGGCCAGGGTGTAAGCCATCTCGATGTCGGCGGGAGCGCCGGCTTCCTGCATATGATAGCCGGAAATGGAGATGCTGTTGAACTTGGGCATGTGCTGGGAGGTGTAAGCGAAGATGTCGCCGATGATGCGCAGGGAGGCGGCCGGCGGATAGATGTAGGTATTGCGGACCATGAATTCCTTCAGAATGTCGTTCTGGATGGTGCCGCTCAATACCTTCTTATCCACGCCCTGCTCTTCAGCAGCCAGGATGTAGAAGGCCAGGATGGGCAGGACGGCGCCGTTCATGGTCATGGAAACGGACATCTGATCCAGCGGGATGCCGGAGAACAGGATCTCCATGTCCAGGATGGAGTCCACAGCCACGCCGGCCTTACCGACGTCGCCG
>CAMZIS010000042.1 GCA_947307285.1 uncultured Peptococcaceae bacterium
GCTCCACGTCGCCGCTTTGGATATGGCCGTTGAACCATTTCCATTCCAGCTCTTTGCAGGAATCCAGGTTGTCCGGCCCGATCTTTACCAGCTCCCAGCCGGGGCAGGCCCGCTCGAACTGGCGCAGATGGTTGCGCTTGGCATTGTACTTGTGCCCGGAAAGAGTGGCCAGGTCTTCCCGATAATAGACGTAGTTTGCACCGGGCGGAAATTCTTTGAATTCGAACCGGCCCGGCCAGGCAGTTTCGTAAAGGGCTTTTGCTTCCTCATAGACCTCGGCCATTGAGAAAGGCTGGCCGTTTTCGCTGCAGAGACTGATCAGGCTTTCCGTAGCCTGCAGCAGCGTTTCGTCATCCGGCGTGATGGGTACCAGATAAAATGGAGGCTGCAAGTAGTCGCTGCGGATCACCAGAGCGCTGCCGGCCTCACTTACCAGGTAGGGGTCCCAGTTGCGCCACATATATAGATTGTTGAAATCGTAGGTGCCCAAGCGGTATTCCCGTCCGGCCAGCGCGCGCTCGAACAAAGGGCGGTCTTCGATAACTATAGGTCTGAAATCCATTCTTATCCTCCGTTCCACAGTATAGCAGAATTTTTGGCCGTACGCTATATGAAAATTTGCCTGTTTATGCTATAATTGCTGCATCATCAGGAAAGGTGAGCTTCGACCGTGTTTTTGACTATCGACCCCATCGCTTTTACCGTGGGCCCGCTGACCGTGCGTTGGTACGGCGTGGTCATCAGCCTGTGCCTGTTGCTGTCCGTGCTGCTGTGCTGTCATGAAGCCAAACGGCAGCAGCTGGAAGAGGACTATATCCTGGATATCCTGCTGCTGGCTCTGCCTTTGGCCATCCTGGGCGCCCGGGCCTGGTACGTCATCTTCCATTGGGATATGTACCGGGGCGGCTCTCTGCTGGACCTGCTGGCCATCTGGCGCGGGGGCAGCGCCATCCAGGGCGGCCTCATCGTGGCTTTCCTGGTCATCTATCTGTATTGCCGTCATAAGGGCCTGCGCTTTTTGCAGATGATGGATATCATATCCCTGGGACTTATTTTAGGCCAGTCTCTGGGCCGCTGGGCCAATTTCTTCAACGCCGAAGCCTACGGTCCGGTGATCGAAGAAGGCTCTTCCTGGATGTGGGTGCCCTTCAAGGTCTGGGCGGAAGGAGCCTGGCATCACCCCACCTTTTTCTATGAGTTCGTCTGGGACCTGCTGGCCTTCGTGGTGCTGGTGATCGTCATGCGCCGCCTCCACCGTTACGGCGGCGTGTTCGCCGGCTATCTTATCCTCTATTGCCTGGGCCGGGGCCTGATCGAGCCTCTGCGCCAGGACCAGCTGCAGGCCGGCGGCATCCCGGTCACCATGATCGTCTGCGCCGTGGGCGTCATCGCCGGCATATTGCTGCTGCTGTATATACGCAAACAGCCCAAGGTAGACGTCTATAACCCCTTCCGTCCGGTGCCCCGCCGCCGCTGAAGTAAATTGCAAACAGAAAAGCCCTGTCCGCATGGACAGGGCTTTTTGTGTGGATACAGATATCTCAGATATAGACGATCTCGCCGCAGCGGTCCCAGCCGTAGCCGCCCAGTTCAGCCAGGCGCTGATGGAACTCGTCGCTGCGCAGCAATTCCAGGAAGTGCTGGGTCAAGGGCAGGTCCAGGAAACGCACGGGGATAGCGAAGTCGTATTCCTCGGGCCCCACTTCCACAAAGTCCAGGTTCAGGGCGCGGGCGGCGGACATGATGCCCATGCCGCAGTCGGCGCTGTCGGAATTGACGGCGGCAGCCACTGCCATATGAGTGGCGGCTTCCCGCTCGTAGCCGTTGATCTCCTCGGGCGCGATGCCCTGTTTTTTCATGAGATAATCCAGCAGTACCCGGGTGCCGGCGCCCCGCTGGCGGTTGACGTAGCGGCAGCGGGTCAGATCGGACACGCTGGTGATGTTCAGAGGATTGCCGGGTTTGACGATGAAGCCCTGGATGCGGTTGACGCCCTTGATCAGAGCCATTTTTTCATTGGGGAACAAACGCTGCAGATAGCTTACGTTATAGACGCCGGTGTCCTCATCCAGCAGGTGGGTGGGAGCCAGATGGGCCTCGCCCCGGCCCAGGGCCATGAGACCGCCCATGGAGCCCACGTGAGTGCTGGACAGGAAGCAGCCGGGGAAACGGTTGGGCATGATATCGGCCAGCACGTCCAGTATAAGGTCGTGGCTGCCGATGGCCACCAGCGTGTTCTCTATTTCCTTCAGGGGCCGGTAGAGGCTGATATCCACCTGGTCGCCGGCCTCCACGCCTTCGGAGTTCTGGGGGATCAGGCAGAAGCCGTCAGCCCGCACCAGCGACATGGCGGCGCCGGCACCGCGGGCCAGAGGCGAGGCCACCAGCTTGTCTCCCACCCGGCCTACCTTGACGCGGACGTATTCCAGATGCTTCAAAGAGCTGACCAGGCGCTTGGAGATGACGGCCCGGGCCCGGTCGCCGCTTTGCACGGCGGAGATGCCGGTGAACAGCTGCAGCACCGGGGCGGCGAATTCGGTAAAGTCGATATAGGCGGAAACGGGATAGCCCGGCAGCCCGATGACCGGCTTGCCGCGGACGATGGCCAGGATCACCGGCTTGCCCGGCTTGATGGCCACGCCGTGGACCAGCACCTCGCCCAGCTCCCGCAGGACGTGAACGGTAAAGTCCTCGGTGCCGGCGGAGGAGCCGGCGTTGACGATGACCATATCGTGGCCGTCCACCGCCTTGTCTACGGTGTCCCGCAGCAGCTCGTAATCGTCGGGCAGGATGTCGAAGCGGTCCGGCGCGCCGCCTGCCTCACTGACCAGGGCGGCGAACATGCGGCTGTTGGATTCGATGATATCGCCTTCGTCCGGTTCCTTGTCAGGCTCGATGATCTCGGTGCCGGTGGGGATGATGGCAACGCTGGGCCGGGCCAGCACTTCTATTTCAGTGATGCCGCCGGATAGCAGCACGCCCACGTCGATGGGACGGATGCGGTGGCGGCCGGGCAGCAGCATCTCGCCGGCCACGATATCTTCGCCGATGGGACGGATATGCTGCCAGGGATTGGCGGAGGCGATGATCTGTACCCGCTCGTCGTCCAGCACGATCACGTCCTCGGCCATGATCACCGCGTCATAGGGAGGATGGATGGGGTCGCCGGTGTCCACCACTCGGAAATCTTCATTTTTTACCAGGGTCAGCGGCGCCGTTTCCCGGGCGGAGGCCGTTTTCTCCGCCGTGACGGCGATGCCGTCCATGGCGGCGGCGTTGAACAGGGGAGAGCAGCAGCGGGCATAGACCGCAGCCGCGGTGACCCGTCCCAAAGCCTCGGCGGTGGGGACGGTTTCGAACTTGGGCTGGATCAGCGGCTTGACCGCAGCTAAATATTGAGCCTTCGCTTCTTCGATGGGGGTGTTGTTCAGATACAGATTTCGCTTTGCCATATTTGCTCCTTTTACTGTTAATACAGGTATACCAGCACCTGTTCGCCGGCGGACAGGCCTTCCCGGTTGCGTTCCAGCACGAAAAACCCGTCCGCGGCGGCCAGAGCGCTGATCAGGCCGGAACGGTAGAATACCGGCTCCGCCAGCCAGCCCTCGGACGTAAGCTGCAGACGTACGGGCTGATAGGTCTCCCGGCCGGGGGAGCCCATCACGTTGCGGTCGAGCTTTGCCACCATAGGCCGTCGGACTGTCTGTCCGGTAGCCTGCCGCCACCAGTCAAGCAGCACGCTGTCGAAGACGATCATGGCCGATACCGGATGGCCGGGCAGACCGATGAACAGGGTGCCGCTTTCGTCGTCCCAGCCGATGATGGTGGGTTTGCCCGGCTTGACGGCCAGTCCGTGGCTGAGGATGCCGGGGGAGGAGATGCTGTCGATGACCCGTTCCGTCATATCCTTGACGCCCTGGGAGCTGCCGCCGGAGACCACCACCACGTCGTTTTCCGCCATGGCCTGCTTTAAGGCCTCACGCAGGCGTTCCTCCACGTCGGGTATGATGCCGGTGGCCGTGACCCGGAAGCCGGCCTGAGTTGCCATGGCGGCCACGGCGTTGCTGTTGATATCGCGGACCTGGCCCGTTTCCAGCTTTTCCCGGCCGGGCGGTACGATCTCGTCCCCGGTGGAAAAAACGGCGATCTTCGGGCCTTCCCAGACCTTGACCTGTTCCTTGCCGATGGCGGCCAGCACGCCGATATCCGAGGGGCGCAGCTTGCAGCCTGCTTCCAGTACGTTCTGACCGGCCTTGATGTCTTCTCCACGCCAGATCACGTTGCGGCCGGGGCTGACCGCGTCGGCAACGGCCACGCTGTCGGCGAAACGGTCGCAGTATTCCACCATGACTACGGCGTCCGCGCCCGGTGGCAGCATGCCGCCGGTGGGCACGTAAGCGCATTCTCCGTGGCGGATGGAGCAGGGCGCCGGTTTGCCCATTTCCACTTCGCCAACTATCTTCAAAAAGCAGGGCAGGCTCTCTCCCGCGCCGGCGGTATCGTCGGCCAGCACGGCGTAGCCGTCCACTGTGGAGCGATCGAAGCCGGGCACGTCTTCCGGAGCGGCGGCCGCTTCCGCCAGGGTGGCGCCCAGGGCCTGGGCCAGAGGCTTAACGGTCACACGGGGCAAAACTCCGCGGCTTGCGTCTTTGATCTTAGTTATAGCGTCGGCTACGGTATCGACTTGCAGCAGTTCCATTGTGTTCTCCTGTGTTTGATAATATGACAAGCGGGGCGTACTGTCCGTGCTTGCCAAATCATAGAGGTTGATATATACTAACAAGGAATATACTTTATCAAGTCTGTTTATTCCTGCCGAAAGGGCGAGGCGATATGGAAAAAAAACTAAATCATTTTAATGAATCCGGCGAGGCCCATATGGTCGACGTGGGCGCAAAAGCCGTAACGGAACGGGAGGCCCGGGCCTCCGGTTTCATCAAGATGCAGCCCGAGACCTTCGATATAGTGCGGCAAGGCACCGCAAAAAAGGGCGACGTGCTGGGTGTGGCAAGGCTGGCCGGCATCATGGCGGTCAAGCGCACGCCGGAGCTGATACCTCTGGCTCATCCCATTTCCATTTCCGGCTGCAGCTTGGATTTTATACTCGACGAAGAAGAAAACCGAATCCAGGCCGTGTGCACGGTGCGCATCGCCGACCGCACCGGCGTGGAGATGGAGGCGCTGACCGGCGTGTCCGTGGCCCTGTTGACTATCTACGACATGCTCAAGGCTGTGGACCGGGGCATGGAGATCACTGATATCGGACTGCAGATGAAAAGCGGCGGCAAAAGCGGCCTCTACATCCGCAAGGCATAGGAGAACAATAAGGAGAAACCAGGATAACCCATGATAGACAGTTTTGGCAGGAACATCGATTATGTGCGGCTGTCGGTGACCGACCGCTGTAATCTGCGTTGTTTGTACTGCATGCCCGAAGGCGGCGTGGAGCAGCTGACCCACCTGCAGATCATGCGTTTTGAGGAAATGCTGCGCCTGTGCCGGGTCCTCAGCGGCCTGGGCGTCAGAAAATTCAAAGTCTCCGGCGGCGAGCCGCTGGTGCGCCGCGGCGTGAACGATTTCATCGCCGACCTGAAAAGTCTGCCCGGTGTAGAGCAGGTCACTTTGACCACCAACGGCATTTTGCTGCGGGAAAATCTGGAGCAGCTGAAACGGGCCGGCATCGACGGCATCAACATCAGTCTGGACACACTCAACGAATTCACCTTCCGGGAGCTGACCCGCAACGGCGATATCGACAGCGTCCTGGACGGGCTGCAGGCCGCTCTGGCTGCGAAGATCTGCCCCATCAAGATCAACGCTCTGCTGCTGAAGGGCAAGAACGACAACGAACTGGAGAACCTGGCTGCGCTATCCCGGGACATGGAGGTCAGCGTGCGCTTCATCGAGCTGATGCCCATCGGTCTGGGCACGGTCTACGAACCGGTCAGCGGCGAGGAAGTGCTGCGGCGGCTCACGGCAGCCTACGGCGAGCCCGAGGAATACGACCGGCCCATGGGCAACGGCCCGGCAAAATACTATTCCTTCCCCGGCTTCAAGGGCAAGATCGGCCTCATCGACGCCATCAGTCATTCTTTCTGCAGCAGCTGCAACCGGGTACGCATGACCTCCGACGGCTGGCTTAAGCTGTGCCTGCAATACGATATCGGCGTCGATCTGCTGACGCCCCTGCGCGCAGGCGCGTCCGACGCCGAGCTGCAGGAGCTGATCTCTCAGACTATAGCCAAAAAGCCGGAAAAGCACGTCTTTGATCAGGAAAAGGGCAAGATAGACAACCGCGAGATCAAGAATATGAACTCAATAGGAGGATAAACATGGGCAGGATCACCGCCATTTGTGTCAGCGAACGCAAGGGCACCCAGAAGCATTACGTGGAACAGGCTGAGCTCAGGGTGGATCACGGCATCGTGGGCGACGCCCACGCCGGCAACTGGCACCGTCAGGTCAGCCTGCTGAACAAGGAAAAGATCGACGACTTCCGGGCCCGGGGCGCCAAAGTGAACGACGGCGCTTTCGGCGAAAACATCATCGTGGAAGGCATCGATTTTAAAACGCTGCCTATCGGCACCCGCTATCGCAGCGGCGACGTGCTGCTGGAAATGACCCAGATCGGCAAGGAATGCCATTCCCACTGCGCCATCTACGCCGCCATGGGCGACTGCATAATGCCGCGGGAAGGCGTGTTCTGCAAGGTGCTGCAGGGCGGGACGCTCCGGGTGGGCGACTATCTGGAAATAACGGAGGAATAAAAATGAGCGCTTTTCGTGTTGCCATTCTTACTGCCAGCGACAAGGGTTACGCCGGTCAGCGTGAGGATTTGTCCGGCCCGGCCATCCGCGAGATAGTGGAAGCCAACGGCTACGAGGTGACCCACACGATCATCCTGCCGGACGACCAGGAAATGCTGGCCGCCGAGATCGCCCGCATCTGCGACGAGGACGTGGCCGATCTGCTGCTGACCACCGGCGGCACCGGATTTTCGCCCCGGGACTGCATGCCCGAGGCCACCCTGTCCGTGGTGGAGCGGGCCGTGCCCGGCATACCCGAGGCCATGCGCCTGTTCAGTCTTAAATATTCCCAGCGTTCCATGCTGTCCCGGGCCGCCGCCGGCATCCGCCGCCGCACCCTGGTGGTCAATCTGCCGGGCAGCCCCAAGGCGGTGCGGGAAAACCTGGAATACGCCATCCCCACCCTGGCCCACGGGCTGGAGATGCTGCGGGGAGAGGGCAGCGCCGACTGCGCCCGCTAAGTCCCGGTTTCCGGGATCAGCCCTGCGGAACGGGTTGACTTTTCCCGGAAGCGTAATTATAATATTTATTTAAATAGTATTCTTACGCTTCGGAGGTATATCTTATGTCGGAAAAGTATTTGCCCCGCGTTGCCGCCGTCCACGATATGTCGGGCTACGGCAAATGCTCGCTCACTGTTGCCATCCCGGTGCTGTCCGCCTGCGGCGTTGAAGTCTGTCCGCTGTGCACTTCGCTGCTGTCTGCCAACACCCTGTTCCCGGGTTTTACTTTCTTCGACTATACGCCCTATATGAAAGCCCCCATAGGCCACTGGAAGAGCCTGGGTCTCAAATTCGACTGCGTCTATTCCGGCTTCTTAGGCTCCACGGAGCAGATAGACTATGTCAAGCAGCTGAAGCACGACTTCGACAGCGGCATCCTGGTCGTCGACCCGGTGCTGGGCGACAACGGCAAACTCATCCCCATCTTTGACGACGCTATGGTCAAACCATGGCCGGCCTGGTGGGGGAGGCTGACTGCGCCACTCCCAACGTGACCGAAGCCTGCCTGCTTACGGGAAGATCATATCAAAGCGACGCTCTTTCCCGCGAAGAAAGCGAGCAGCTGTGCCGCGACGTGCTGGCCCTGGGCTGCAAAAGCGTGGTGCTCACCGGCGTGCTGCGGGAAGGCCGGCTGATCAATGCCGGCATCGACGAGCAGGGCTACTTCGAACTGAGCATTGACGAGCTGCCCTATCATCAGCACGGCACCGGCGATCTGTTCACGTCCACCATGGTGGGCGCTTTGATGCGCGGCTACGGACTGCGGCAGTCGGTGGATTCCGCCGCCCGTTTCGTGTACGACTGCATGGAATACGGCCATGACATACCGGATGTTTTCGACCGGGGCGTGGCTTTCGAACCGCTGGCCTACCGTCTGGGCAGCGGCGTATATCAAAAATAAGCGGAGGCCCCTATGGAACTGCGTCCCAA
>CAMZIS010000043.1 GCA_947307285.1 uncultured Peptococcaceae bacterium
TGGCAGGATTATCTGACCTACGTCATTGTTTACAACGAGAATTCCTTCAGCCTCACCTGCGAGCAGCAGGGTGCGGGGGAGGGCAGCGTGAACGCTCTGGCCCTGGCCGATCTGGAGATCTTCCTGCGGCTGTTCCGCTATGATTTCAGCGCCGTCGAGGCCGATCTGGGTATCGACTGCTTCAGCCGGCTCTGTGATTATCAGGCCCTGCCTAAGCAGGGGCCGCGCTATAACAGGCAGGCAGGGGAGAAGATACACGAGCTGAGCCAAAAGCTTGCTGCCTGCAGCGACGCTGAGCAGTCCTTCCGTCTGGTCACCGAGTTCTATCGCCGCTGGGGCGTGGGCGATCTGGGGCTGAACCGGGCTTTCCGTCTCACGCCGGAAGGCAGCGACGCCCGGCTGCTGCCCATCAAAAACGTCGAGAGGATCACCCTGGACGATCTGGTGGGCTACGAATCACAAAAACAGCAGCTGCGGGACAATACCGAAGCCTTCCTGCAGGGCCGCGCCGCCAACAACGTCCTGCTCTACGGCGACAGCGGCACCGGCAAATCCACCAGCGTGAAAGCCCTGCTGAACGAATACTACGACCAGGGCCTGCGCATGATCCAGATCGACAAATACCAGTTCCGCCGTCTGGCTCAGCTCATCGCCGCCGTCAAGGACCGCAACTACCGCTTCATCATCGTCATCGACGACCTTTCCTTTGAGGAAAACGAGGTAGAGTACAAATACCTGAAATCCGTCATCGAAGGCGGTCTGGAGCGCAAGCCGGCCAACATCCTGATCTACGCCACCTCCAACCGGCGGCACCTGATCCGCGAGACCTGGAACGACCGGGGCGACATGCAGCACGACGGCGACCTGCACCGGTCCGACACCATGGAGGAAAAGCTGTCCCTGGCCGGCCGCTTCGGCGTGCAGATCAATTTCTCCCAGCCTGACCGGGCCCACTATCACGCCATCGTGGAAGCTCTGGCCCGTCGGCAGGGCATCGACCTGGATCGCGAACGCCTGCTTTACCTGGCCGACCGCTGGGAGCTGCGTCACGGCGGCGTTTCCGGACGTACCGCCCAGCAGTTCGTCAACTATATGGAAGGCCGAGAGGACGAACAGTAGCTTTACTCATTTTTTCAATATGTAACCATCCTTCAGTGGAGCCGTCCGCAGCCGCGGACGGCTTTGCTTTATACAAAGCGTCTATTATGACAAACTGAACTTTTTGAATGGTCATAAGACTTGTTACTTAAGGTTTTTGCGGGGAAACGGCTTGCTACGGCCATTTGTATCAGCCTCTTCGTTTGCTATACTGCAAACGGGAAAAGAGGTGTTTTTTTGTGTCCAAAGGCTATATCGTCTTCATGAGCTGCTGCATCTTATTCTGCGTGGCCCTGACGCTGATCCTGCTGTGACGGCCGGGGAAAAGAAAGGCGGCAAAAGCCTTGCCGTCGTCGTCACCCTCGCCGGCAGCATCATTGCCTTTTTCCTGGGTTCCGGCTTTGCCACCGCTCAGGAGATCGTCCAGTATTTCGTGGCTTACGGCGGGCTGTTCCTGCCGGTCATCCTGCTGACGTTGCTCATCTTCGGCTACACGGATTACAGCTTCCTCACCGCCGGAGCCTCGGGCAAGCTTGCTCACAGCAGCCAGGTGTTCCGTCACTATGCCGGCCGCTACCTGGGCGCCTTTTTCGACGGCTTCACCATCCTGCTGTGCTTCCTCAGCTTCGTGGTCATGCTGGGCGGCACCAACGCCATGCTGCACCAGCAGTACGGCGCGCCTTTAGGGTTGGGCGCCATCATCCTGGCCATCCTCATCGTGATCGCGGTGGCCGCCGGACTGAACGGCATGCTGTCCGCCCTGGGCAAGCTGGGCCCCATCATCATCGCCCTGGTCATCTTCATCGCCGTCGGCACCCTGATCAATGACGGCGGCCAGGCCGCTCACGGCGTGGCTCAGGTGGATTCCGGCGAGGTGCAGCTGATGAACGTGGGCGGCAACCCGCTGCTGTCGGCTCTCTCCTATTCCGGCTTCGTGCTGCTGTGGTTCGCCACCTTCATGGCGGAGATGGGCGAGCGGCAGGGTAAACGCGATTCCGCCAACGCTGTGGCCATGGCAGTGGGCGTCATTTGCCTGGGCCTATCCCTGGTGGCTCTGGCCATCTTCACTCATGTGGAAGAACTGGCCACCGTGGATATCCCCTCCCTGGTCCTGGCCGGACGCATCTCGCCCGCCTTCGCCTATTGCTTCTCCATCGTCATCATGGCCGGCGATTTCACCACCGGCGCGCCGCTGCTGTGGACCGTGGTTGCCCGCTTCACCAAAGAGGGCAGCAAGGCCTATAAGCTGCTTACCATCGGCCTGGGCCTGGCCGGCGTGCTGATCGCGCTCTTCCTGCCTTACCGCCGCCTGGTCAACGTGGTCTACGGCTACAGCGGCTATATCGGCGCCGCCTTCCTGGTCTGCATCATCGTCCATGACGTCCAGAGTTGGCTTAACAAAAAGTCCGGCGCCGAAAAAGCTCCCGACGCACAATGTTAAGATTTTCGTTTTAAAAAACTAAAGATTTAATCTTTATGACTGTAAATACCTTATTTTTGCTATGTATTAGCTCAAGCTGAGCAGATATAATTATTATTGGAATCGAAGAAGTCCCCAAGCCTTTTTCTTTTCCGTCATTGAGAGCGAAAACGGGATCCGAGGGATGCGGATCCCGTTTTCCTTTATTTTTGTCCGGTTTTTGACATCAGCTTTCCGACCCTTTTGATTTCAAGGTTTAACAGGCATTTAAACAAAAAGATCGCTTTTTAACTTTTAATATTTAGTTTTATGCTTTCTCAAAACATGGAAACAAAGATTAAAGGCCTCTATAACCGTGGGATTCGTCTATGTGGGAAAAAATAAATGCACTATAATAATTGAGTAGGTAGTTCCGGACTTACACTGGTCTGTGACAGCTTCATAAGCCTCTCGCAGGCCACCGCGTCCCGCTTTGAACGGCGGTACGCATCGCACTAATACTTTTTATAAGAGGGAGGTAGCTTCATGACTGAAAGCAAATCTGGTTTCAGTAGCTCGTTGGGCTTCATTTTTGCAGCTCTGGGCATGGCCATCGGCTGTGGTAACGTTTGGCGTTTCCCCCGCATGGTGGCAACCTATGGCGGCGGCCCCTTCATCTTCGCCTGGCTGGTCGGCCTGTTCCTCTGGTCGTTCCCGCTGCTGATGGCCGAGGGCGTTATGGCTCATAAGACCCGCTGCGCCCACGCCGGCGGCTTCCGCGATTTCATGGGACCCAAATATGCCTGGTTGGGCATGACCTGCGCCATTATCCTGGTGTTCCTGGCATCTTATTATTCCGTTATCGTCGGTTACTGCATCAAGTACTTCGTTAACGCCGCTACCGGCGCTTACAAGACTTACGTGCCCATCGACGTGCTGCAGGCGGCCTGGGACGATTTCCGTGCTCATCCCGGTCAGGTCGTTCTGTTCCACGCCATCAACGTCATCATCTGCACCGCGGTCGTGGCCGGCGGCATCCGCCAGTCCGTGGAAAAGGTCTGCAAGGTCGCTATCCCGGCCCTGTTCGCCCTGTGCATCGCCCTGTCCCTGTACCTGATCTTCCGCTTCGACAGCTCCAAGATCGCCGACGCCTATCAGGCCATGTTCTCTTTCAAGGCTTCTGACCTGACCAACAGCCGTATCTGGATCGAAGGCTTCACTCAGTCCGCCTGGTCCACCGGCGCCGGCTGGGGCCTCTATTACTCCTACAGTATGTCGATCCCGAAGAACTCCCACGACGGCAACAACGCCTTTGCCGTGGGCGCCGGCGACCAGGTGGGCGCTCTGGTTTGCGCCACCATGGTCATCCCTGCCATCTTCGCCATGTCCGGCGACCTGCAGGCTGCCGTTTCCGCCGGCAACTTCGGCATCACCTTCGTTTACGTTGCTTCCATCTTCTCCAGCATGCCTAACGGCGGCCTGATCATCTCCATCCTCTTCTTCGCCATCCTGGCGGCCGCCGGCATCACCTCGGAATTCGCCATGGTGGAGACCGTGGGCATCCAGTTCGTACAGAACTTCAAGGTCAAGAGCCGTACCAAGGCCACCTGGCTGGGCGGTCTGGTCATCTTCTGCGTGGGCGTGCCCTCCGCTATCTGGACCGGCTTCATCGCCAACCAGGACTGGGTCTGCGGCATCGGCCTGCTGGTGGCCGGCCTGCTCTACGTCATCGCCACGCTGAAGCATGGCGCCACCAAGGTCATGGACGAATACATCAACAACCCGGTCGCTGTAAAGCTGTTCAAGGTCGGCAACTGGATCAAGTACCTGTGGTACTTCTTCCCCGTTGAATTCGCCATCATCGTCGGTTGGTGGATGATCCAGTCCACTACCTGGTACCCCACCGCTGCCGAGACCTGGAACCCCTTCGTGTCTGAGTCCACCGGCACCGTCATCTTTGAGCTGGCCATCATGTTCCTGCTGGGCTACGTCGTCACCAAGCTCTGCTACAAGAACATGCTGAAGGGCCCGATGACCCAGGAAGAAGAATAATAGAAAAGGAGGTACATCATAATGACTATTGGTGCTATTATCTGGATGATCATTTTGCTGGGCTTCCACTTCGTATTCTTCGGCTGGACCATCAAAAACTCTATGCAGGAAGTCAAGGTCTGCGTTGACGACGACGAAAAGTAAGCCATTTTCCGGAATTGCCTAATTAACGGACAAAGCGGCGGGGACGCTGTTTCCCGCCGCTTTTCTGTAGCCTTTGACAGGCCGCCTGTTACGATTTATTTAATATTTAGTTTTTTGGCCGCCGCAGCTATGCAGCTAATAAGGGTATCTTATTACAGGCTATCGTTCGAAAAGTTTATGGCGGCAAACAACTTAATTTTATTAATTTTTGCTCCCGAAAAAGCTTTCATAAAGTATGTGAATTGTCGTTTTTTTCTGATAAAGTATAACTGAAAAAAGAAAAGTTTTACCCGAACGTTTGGGACTCTTCTTGCGAAAGGAGGTGTGCTCTGTGTTTAACGGAGACCGGGCACGCGTAGGTTTCGTCCTGAATGCTTGGGACAAACTGTGGCTCGCAGCTATCACGGTGTTTGCCGTCGTAACGACCGTCGTAAACATCATCCTCAGCTGACGGAAAGGCCAGTCACTGCCGCCAACATTCCGCAGCCCAGACGTATGTCCCCATACGTCTGCTCTGCGTAGCCCGGCCATCAAATGTGGTTTTAAAGCTTAAAGATTAAGCCGTATATAAACAAGCTGTATAAGGAAAACGCGAATGAAGTATCCCAGAAAAGACCTTGACGAGATCGATTACGCTATCCTGGATCTGCTGCAGGCCGACGGGCGCATGTCTTTGAGCGAGCTGGGCCGTCAGATCGGTATGTCCCCGGTAGCGGTATCGGACCGCATCGCCCGTATGACCGATATGGGCGTCATCGAAGGCTTCACCGTTTCCATCAACAAGGAACGCATGGGCCTGCCGACCCACGCCTTTATGATCACGGACCTGGTGCCGCCGGACAAGCGCCGCGAATTTGACGCCACCATCGCTTCCATCCCGCAGATCATCGCCTACTATCACGTGATGAGCGGTGGTAAAGAGGCCATTTTGAACATCTACTGCCGGGATTACGATCAGCTCATCGATCTTCAGACCAAGCTGGCGCGTATCGTCACTTACTCCACCTTTATCGTGGAACCGCAGCCCCGCAAAGAGATCATCGTCAGCAGTGACATCATAAAATAGTCACTCTCCGGCGTCCTTCCGGGAGCCGGTTATTAAAACATCTCCTGCCTATCGGAATAATCTATAATAAAACGACATATCATCGGAAAAACCGTTCTTTCCGTATCGCCTTCCCGCCCGCGCCGGCGGTTTTTTTGTTCCGCTTCATCCCGGCCGCCCTTCCCGCATAGTAAAAAGCAGACCGCTTCTTTCGGAGGCGCCCATGAAGGAAGAAAAGGAAGCACGGCCCCTTGCCATCTATTCCCGCAAATCCCGCTTCACCGGGCGGGGGGAGAGCATCGAGAACCAGGTGGAGATGTGCCGTCGTTGTCTGGCTTCCCGCTTCGGCCCGGAAGCTGCGGCAGCGGCCCTGGTCTATGAGGACGAAGGTTATTCCGGCGGCAATCTGGAGCGGCCGCGCTTCAAACGCATGATGAGCGACGCTGTATGTCTCCCGTTTCGGGCCATAGCCGTGTACCGGCTGGACCGCATCAGTCGCAATATCGGCGATTTTGCCCGCCTCATCCAGGAGCTGGACCGTCTGGACGTCGCTTTCATCTCCGTCAAAGAGCAGTTCGACACCTCTTCGCCCCTGGGCCGGGCCATGATGTATATCTCCTCCGTCTTTTCCCAGCTGGAGCGGGAGACCATTGCCGAACGCATCCGCGACAACATGCGGGAGCTGGCCAAAAGCGGCCGCTGGCTGGGCGGGGTCACGCCCACCGGCTTCGCGTCGCAAAGCTTTACTCTGGAAACTGCTGACGGCAAAGTAAAGCGCTGCTGCCGCCTGCGGGAAGTGCCGGAGGAGATGGCCGTCGTCCGGCTGATCTTCTCCGTCTTCCTGGAAACGCAGTCCCTGACCCGGACCGAAGCTGAGCTTAATCGGCGGGGCTGCCTGGGCAAAAAAGGCCGCGGTTTTACCCGTTTCACGGTCAGGGCCATCCTGACCAATCCGGTCTACCTGCGGGCCGACGCGGAGGCTTACGCCTATTTGCGGGCGGGCGAAGCCGCTCTTTTTTCCGGCCCCGAGGAATTCGACAGCGTCCGCGGCGTCATGGTCTACAACCGCACCCTGCAGCAGCCGGGCAGGGCCCATCAAATCAAGCCCATGACGGAGTGGATCGTGGCCGTGGGGCAGCATCCCGGGGTGATCCCGGGCCGGGACTGGGTGGCGGTCCAGCAGATACTGGCCGGCAACCGCCGCCGTTGCGGACGCGGAGGGGACGCGGCTGCTGCCGCCCCGGGACCGGCCGCGCGGGCCTTATGTGAGTATAGCAAATGAAATACTGATGCACCTGCGCAGCATCAGGCACCAGCGGACCGAGGTCTCCCTGCAGGACCCGGTGGGCACGGACAAGGAGGGCAATGACGTGACCCTGGAGGAGATCATCGGCAGCCGTGAGGCCACGGTGGCGGAAACGGTGGAAGCGGAAGAGGACCGCCGGGCGCTTTTGACCTGTCTGCCGGTACTGGACGAAAAGGAAAGCTTCATCATCCGCCTGCGCTACGGTCTGGGCGGCAGGGAGCGCCGCACCCAGCGGCAGGTGGCGTCCCAGCTGGGCATCTCCCGTTCCTATGTGTCCCGCCTGGAGAAAAAGGCCATCGACAAGCTGCGGCGGGCCGTGGACGGTGAATGAAATATTCTATTCATGCATCTTATTTATATAAGCAAGCGGCATAGCTCCACTTAAAGCAAGTGAAAAATATGACCAGCTAACCGGTTATAGTATTGACTAACAAAGGGATTTGACAATAAGGCGCAGAATTTTATTCAGACAACATAATAGCAGCGACTGTCATATCATCGCCCGTCAGGTCTCTTATCAGCCGGCAGCCGCCATCGCGGCAGAGTTTTAGGAGGTGCTTATGAGCAATATCCACCCCAAGCTGGACTATGGGCAATTCGTCCAGGTCCTGAAGGCTGTAGACACCCATACCGAAGGGGAGTTCACCCGGGTGGTCTACGACGGCTTCCCTGAACCCCAGGGCCGCACTATGCTGGAGAAAAAGCAGTGGTTCGCCGAGCACTGCGACCATCTGCGCCGGGCGCTGATGCACGAGCCCCGGGGCCATCACGACACCATGGGCGCCATCCTCTGCCAGCCGGTGCACGAGGAATGCTCCTATGGCGTGATCTTTATCGATACCGGCGGTTTCCTGAACATGTGCGGTCACGGCACCATCGGCGTGACCACCATGCTGATCGACTGCGGCCTCATCCCCGACCTCACCGAGCCTTATACCGAAGTGGCGCTGGACATGCCCGCCGGCATCGTCCGCGTGCGGGCGGAGGTGAAAAACGGCAAAGCCGTTTCCGTTTCCCTGGTCAACGTGCCCGCCTTCCTCTATAAGGCCGATCAGAAGGTCACGGTGGACGGGCGGGAGATCAGCTGCGACATCTCCTTCGGCGGCAGCTTCTTCGCCCTGGTGGACGCCCACAAGAATCTGGGCATCGACCATC
>CAMZIS010000044.1 GCA_947307285.1 uncultured Peptococcaceae bacterium
GGGGGAAAGCCTCACCGAGGAATTGCAGCGGGGACTGCTGGCCCAGACCGATTCTCTGCTGGCACGGGTGCAGGCTCTGCAGGAGCTGCTGCCCCGGCGGGGGCTGGCCAGCGCGGCGGCTTACCGGGCCCTGTCCCGGCTGGCCGATAAGCTGTCCGCCTTCCGGGAGCTGGCCGCCGGAGCGGAGCTGACCCCGGAGGGCCTGGACCTGCTGCGGGAAGAAGGGCAGCAGGTCCTGAGCGATATGGAGAGCCTGCTGGACGACAGCCTGCTTCCCGGACTGGAGCAGCTGTTCGACGGCCTGAGCCGGGAGATCGGCCTGCTGCAGAAGGTGCTGGACAGCCTGTCCGCCGAAAGCCGGGAGCTGCAGCCGGCCCTCGCCGCTGCCGCCTCGGCTCTGTCTACCCTGGGCAGCGGCACGGATCATCTGTCCGACCTGCTCCGCTCCTGCTCCGGCGGGGTGGACGAGCTGCTGGCCGAGCTGTCCCAGTCGCCGGGACAGGAGCTGCTGGATACCCTGACCGGCCTGCTCCACGGGGACCCCGTCCAGCTGGCCTCCTTCCTGATCTCGCCGGTGGAGGCTGCCAGCACCACCATCTATCCGGTGGACAACTACGGCAGCGCCATGGCCCCCTTCTATTCCACCCTGGCCATCTGGGTGGGCTGCGTGGTGCTGGCGGCGGTGCTGCGGGTCTCAGGCCGCCATCCGGAGCTGCCGGAGGTCAGCGAGAACCAGTCCCTGTGGGGCCGCTTCCTGCTCTTTTTCTGGCTCAGTCAGATCCAGGCCACTGTCATCACCCTGGGGGACGTGTGGCTGCTCCATGTCCAGTGCCTGCACCTGTTCCGCTTCTGGCTGTGCGGCGCCGTGATCTCCCTGGTCTTCGTCACCCTCATCTACGGGCTGGTGCTGGCCTTCGGCGATATCGGCAAGGCCGTGGTGGTGGTGGTCATGATATTGCAGATCGCCGGCTCCGGCGGCACCTTCCCCATCGAGATCCTGCCGGATATCTTCAGCCGCATCTATCTCTTCTTCCCCTATCCCTACGCCATCAACGCCATGCGGGAGGCCCTGTTCGGTCTCTACGGCCATAATATGGCGGTCTATCTGGCCCAGCTGTCCGTCTTTGCCGGGGTGGGCCTTCTGGCCTGGCTGGGCATCCGGCGGCCCAACGCCGGCCTGCTGCGCTTCATGGAGGAAGAAATGGAAGAAACGGGGGTGCTGTGATGAGCGGCGCAACGGGGCCGGAGCAGGAATACCGGCAGACCGCCGGGGCGGCGGAGGCTTACCGCCATTTCCTGCCCTACCTGGAAAAGGCCCATCATACCAACGAACACAAGATCAGGCTGGGCCTGCGGCTGATGCTGCTCCTGCCGCTGCTGCTGCTGGCGGTGCAGCTGCTGACGGGCAGCTCCCGCATCGCCTTCCTGCTGATCTGGATCTTCGGCATGTTCGCCCTGGCGGCCTTTCTCATCTTCACCGCCTACGCGGACAGCCAGCTTAAAAAAGCCCTGAACGAGATGCAGACCTACGTGCCCGGGGCCGGCGAGGAGCTGGGCGAGCTGCTGGTGCTGCCGGAAAACATGGAAGCCCGGCTCAGCGAGCTCACCGCCGCCGCGGAGCGGGTCCGGCGGCAGCTGGCCCGGAAACGGGAAAAGGAGGACGGGGATGAAGACCATCCTGACCATAGCCAGAAATGACTGCAGGCGTCTGACCGGCAGCGTGGTGGGTCTGGTGATCCTGATCGGCATCTGCCTGCTGCCCTGTCTCTACGCCTGGTTCAATATCTTCTCCAACTGGGACCCCTACGGCCCGGCCTCCACCTCCCGCATCCCGGTGGCGGTGGCCAGCGAGGATCAGGGCACGGAGCTGCTGGGACTGGAGCTGAACGTGGGAGATAAGCTGCTGGACGGTCTGGCGGCCAACGACCTGATCGGCTGGGTCTTTGCCGATGATAAAGAAGCCGCGGTGGATCTGGTCGCCAGCGGCCAGTGCTACGCCGCGCTGGTGGTGCCCGCCGGTTTTTCCTCCGGCATCGTCAGCTTCCTCAACCTGGATTTCAGCCATCCCCGCATCCTGTACTACGAAAACGGCAAGACCAACGCCATCGCCCCCAAGATCACGGCCAAGGCCCGCACCGCCGTGCAGCAGGAGGTCAACGCCGCCTTCCTTGAGACTCTGGTGGGGGACGCGGCCCAGCTGACCACCCTGCTCAACGCCGGCGGTCTCGATCCCCAGGCCACCCTGAATCAGTTGGGCGACGGTCTGGATCAGCTGGCCGGCCGCCTGAGTGATCTGGATTCCGCTTTGGAGGAGATTTCCGGCATCAGCGATTCCGCCTCCGCCCTGCTGCTGGACAGCGGCGACCTGCTGCAAAGCGTCGGCGCCGCTTTAGACTGCACTCAGGAGCTGGCCGGCTATCTGGCACAGCGCTCGTCCCTGAGCGGTCTCAGCACCCTGATCACGGACCTGAGCGACCTTACCCGGGACGCCAATGCCGAGCTGACCGGCGTCATCGGCGAACTGGAAGGAGCCCTTGACGGGGCGGAAGCCTTCAACGGCTTTCTGGAGCAGCGGCGGGACGCCCGGGTGAGCCGGCTGCGGGCCCTGTCCGAGCAGGCCGGCCTGCTGGCGGCCACGGCTGCCGCCCTGCCGTTGGATCTGCTGTCCCCCCGGCTGCAGCAGCTCAGCGGCGGCCTGTCCGATCTGGCGGACGCCCTGTCCCTGTGGCAGCCCCTGCTGGACGACGCCGCCCTGACGGAGCAGGAGCAGAAGCTGGCCGCCGTGAGGGAAGCGTCCGCGCAGGCCCGGCAGCTGGAGCTGCTGCTGGCCCAGGCGACGGCAGACGCGGTCTCCCTGCTGGACGACGGGGACGATCCCCTGACCGCCCGGGTTTCTCAGGCCGCCTCCCACGTTTCGGAGCTGATCTCCCTGCTTCAGGGCCGGGCCGGTGAGGCCGGTTCCGCGCTGGACGGTTCCGCTGCCGATCTGGCCGCCCTGCGGCAGGCCCTGTCCCGCACCCGTTCCGGTCTGGGCCGGGTCCGGGCGGAGCTGACCCGGCAGGCGGTGCTGCTCCGGGCTCTGGCGGACAGCGAATTCCTCCAGGACGCTCTCGCCCTCCTGTCGGAGCAGGGGGGCCTGCTCAGCGGCTACGTGGCCTCCCCCCTGCGCATAGAGGAGCGGAAGTTCTACGAAGTACCCAGCTACGGCTCGCAGATGGCGCCCTTCTACACGGTGCTGGCCCTGTGGGTGGGGGCCCTGTTCGCGGCGGCCCTGCTCAAAACCAGACTGCGGGAGCAGGATCGCCCGGCGGGATTGACCACGGCCGGCCATTTTCTGGGCCGCTTCGGCGTCTTCCTCCTGGTATCCCTGGCCCAGTCCCTGATCGTGGCCCTGGGGGACCTGCTGTACGTGGAGATCGACTGCGTCCATCCCGGCCTCTTCCTGCTGGCAGCGGTGGTGATCGGCCTCAGCTTCTGCCTCATCAACTATACTCTCAGCTTTTCTCTGGGCAGCGTGGGCCTGGGCCTGTCCGTCATCATCATGCTGATCCAGGTAGCCGGCTCCGGCGGCACCTACCCCATCGAGGTGCTGCCCCCCTTCTTCCGGGCCCTGTGTCCGGTCATGCCCTTCCGCTACGCCATGGACGCCCTGCGGGAAGCGGTCTGCGGCCGTTACGGGGACTATTATTTCCGGGATCTGCTGCTGCTGCTGGCTCTGGCCGCGGGGATCTCGGCTTTGGGCCTGCTGGTGCTGAAGCCGGCCCGGCGGCTGAACGACCTGATCGAAAAGAGCAAAGACAAGAGCGGGCTCATGGTCTGAGTCCCGCTCTTTTGCCGCTTATGGATGATGGATGATATTCGCGGAGCCCGCTTTACAGCGCGAGCTCCCGCGCCACGCAGGCTTCGCCGCCCACCTGCACCAGATACTGGCCCCCGTCCTCCAGCAGACGGGTGCGGACCGGGGAGGGCCGGCCCAGGCTCTCCCCCTGCAAAAACAGGTTCTCTGCGTTGGGTATGATGCGCTGGTGGGTGTAGAGATACCAGGTCAAAGCTCCGTTGGAAGTGCCGGTGGCGCTTTCCTCCGGGATGCCGTAAAGGGGCGCGAAATTGCGGCAGTGGGCCGTGACGCACTCCTCTTCGCCCGGGCAGAACATATGCACGCCCACCACGCCCAGACGTTTGCTCAGCTCCAGTACGGCTTCCTCGTCCTGCACCGCGGCGGCCAAAGCCTCCCGGTCCGCCACCGGCGCCATGACGTCGGCCACGCCGCTGGTCACCACCTCCGGCTTGAGGCCCCGGCCCCGCTGGCGGCGGCTGAGGCCAAAGGCGGCGTAGAGAGCGTCCGCGTCGTCGTCGCTGAGCCAGCCCAGAGTGCGGGGCGGGGCCATGTCCATCCACACGGTCTGCCCCTGCACGGCCAGGTCGATGATGCCGGCCCTGGTACGGGCCAGCTGTTCGCCATCGCCGATCAGTCCCGCCTGCCGCAGCATGGCAAAGGCGGCGATGGTGCCGTGGCCGCACAGCTCGATCTCCCGGTTGGGGGTAAAATAGAGGGTGCGCCAGCCTTTCCCCCGCTTTTTCAGATAGACGGTCTCGGAAAGCCCCTGTTCCGCTGCAAAGGCCTGCAGCTTTCCCTCTTCCCACCAACTGTCGCCTTCCTCGAACAGCACCACCGCGGCCCGGTTGCCGCAGCCGGGCGCCGTGGCGAAAGCGTCGGCCAGCCAGCCCTTCATGCTCATCCCTCCCTGCGTTTGCTCGCTTGCATTATATCACCGGCGGCAGACTCTGGCAACAGCGGAGCTGCTGTCCGTTTTATGGGACTTGCCCAGCGCTAAAATGAAGCTGGGGGATCGTTGCGCGTCGCCCATATCCTTCCGGGAGAAAACGCCATGAGCAAAAAAAGCAAGTTCATCCTGTGGCTGCTGCTGTCCCTGGGGACGGTGGCCGCCAGTCTCTATTGGTGGCAGGGCTTTTCCGATTGGCAAAACGCGGGCCTGCGTCTGGCCGCAGCCGGCGGCGCCTGGCTGCTTTTGCTTACCCTTCCCGGAGCCGGCCTGCGCTTAATCCGCCGCCGCCGTTACCTGCGCAGTCCTCTCTGCGCCGTGGACGGCATGAGCGGCCGGGAATTCGAGGACTTTCTTTCCGCCTATTTCCGCAGCCTGGGCTACCGGGTGGAGGCCACGCCTGCCAGCAACGACTACGGGGTGGACCTGCTGTGCCGGGACCGGGAGGAATGCATCGCCGTGCAGGCCAAGCGCTATTCCGGCACCGTGGGCGTCCACGCCGTGCAGGAGCTGCTTTCCGGCATGGCTTATTACCAGACGGAGCAGGGCCTGGTGGTCACCAACGCCTATTTCAGCCGTCAGGCCCGGGAGCTGGCGGAAAAGGGCGGCGTCACCCTGTGGGACCGGGACGATCTGGTCAAATACTGCCGTCTGCGCTGAGGGCGGCTTTTGCCGCTTTCCTTGACGGTAGGCCCGATTTTATTATATAATATATTAGGCTTAAGTTAGCCTATATTAACTAAGGAGCAGCTACATGACTTTAGATAAATTGCCCGTAGGACATTCGGCATGCATCAGAGCGGTAGGCGGCGAAGGCGCTCTCCACGACCGTCTGCTGGAAATGGGCCTCATCCCCGGCACAGTGGTGCAGGTGAGCAAGCTGGCCCCTTTGGGCGACCCTATGGAATTATTCATTCAGGGCTATTCCCTGACCGTGCGCAAGGCGGAAGCGGCCATGATCAGCGTCTTGGAAGAGGAGGAAGAGCATGATCCTGGCGCTGGTCGGTAATCAGAACTGCGGCAAGACCACCCTGTTCAACCAGCTCACCGGGGCCAACCAGCACGTGGGCAATTTCCCCGGCGTCACGGTGGACCAGAAGATGGGCGAGGTGCGGGGCCAGAAGGACTGCCAGGTGGTTGATCTGCCCGGCGTCTATTCGCTGCGCCCTTATACCGGTGAAGAGGTGGTTACCCACGATTTTCTGGTGGACAGTCACCCCGACGGCGTCATCAACATCGTGGACGCCACCAACATCGAGCGCAATCTCTACCTCACCCTGCAGCTGTTGGAGCTGCGCATACCCACGGTGCTGGCTCTGAACTTCATGGATGAGCTGACGGGCAACGGCGGCAGCGTGGATATCGAGGCCCTGTCTGAGGGTCTGGGCGTGCCGGTGGTGCCCATCTCCGCCGCCCGCAACGAAGGCGTGGATGAGCTGATCCGCTGCGTCACCCAGGCGGTGAAGAACGATATTCGCCCCGCTAAGGTGGACTTTTGCCCCTCCGGCCCGGTGCACCGCTGCATACACGCGGTGTCCCACGTGGTGGAGGATCACGCCGAGCGCATGAAGGTCCCCGCCCGCTTCGCCGCCACCAATCTGGTGGGCGGCGACCCCAGGCTGGCGGAAAAGCTGGGCCTGAACGAAAACGAGCAGGAGCTGATCGAGCACAGCGTGCAGGAGATGATCAGCGAACGGGGCCTGGACCGGGTGGGCTGCCTGGCCTCTATGCGCTACGAATTCATCCTCGATCTGGTCCGCCGCACCTTCCGTAAACCCGAGGTAAGTAAAGAGCGCCAGCGCAGCGTGGCCATAGACAAGATACTCACCCACCGCGTGTTCGCCATACCGGTGTTCATCGCCATCATGGGCCTGATCTTCTGGCTCACCTTCGGCGTGATCGGCGCCTGGCTCAGCGATTTGCTCAGCGCCGCCATCGACTGGCTGACCCTGCTGGCGGATAAGGGCCTTACCGCCTACGGACTGAACCCGGTGGTACACAGCCTTATCATCGACGGCGTTTTCGCCGGCGTGGGCAGCGTCCTTTCTTTCCTGCCCCTCATCGTCACCCTGTTCTTCTTCCTGTCCATTCTGGAAGACACGGGCTATATGGCCCGGGTGGCCTTCGTCATGGACAAGCTGCTGCGCGGCGTGGGCCTGAACGGACGCAGCTTCGTGCCCATGATCATCGGCTTCGGCTGCTCCGTGCCGGCCATCATGGCCACCCGCACCCTGTCCTCGGAGCGGGACCGGCGGCTGACCATCCTGCTCACGCCCTTCATGAGCTGTTCGGCCAAAGTCCCCATCTACGCCGTGTTCTGCGCCGCTTTCTTCGTCCGCGGCAAAGCCCTGGTCATGTCCGGCCTCTACGTCTGCGGCATCGTCATGGGCATATTGGCGGCCCTGATCCTGGGCAAGACCGTGTTCCGCGAAAAGCCGGCCCCCTTCGTGATGGAGCTGCCCAATTACCGCTTCCCCTCCTGGAAGAGCATAGTGCTGCTGATGTGGGAAAAGGCCTACGATTTCCTGACCCGGGCCTTCACCATCATCTTCGTGGCTTCCATCATCATCTGGTTCCTGCAGACCTTCGATACCCGCCTCAATCTGGTGGCGGAAAGCAGTGAAAGCATCCTGGCCCAGCTGGGACAGCTGCTGGCTCCCGTGTTCAAGCCCATGGGCTACGGCGACTGGCGGGTGGTCACCTCGCTGGTCAGCGGCCTTATGGCCAAAGAGGCGGTGGTAGGCACCATGGGCGTGCTGCTGGGCTGCTCCGCTCAGGAGCTGTCCACGGCCCTGCCCGCCCTGTTCACCACCCAGTCCGCCCTGAGCTTCCTGGTTTTCGCCCTGCTCTACACCCCATGCTGCGCCGCCATCGCCACCATCCGCCACGAGTTTGATTCCGTGTGGCAGACCGTGCTGGTGGTGCTGGGACAGTGCGCCGTGGCCTGGCTGGTATCGCTGCTCGTCTACCGCATAGTGCTGCTGTTTTGAGGGAGGCTGGCATGAATCTCGCGACCTGGCTGGCCTTAGGCCTGCTGCTGTTCTGGCTTTTCCTGGTGCTGCGCCGCATCAAACGCAAAAAAGCCGCCGCCTTCGGCTGCGGCGGCGACTGCGGCAAATGTCTGGCCGGCTGCGCCTACCGCCGGCAGGAGGCAGGGGAGACAGCCGCATCGGACGGCGGCGATAAAGCCTGAAAGCCCGCGTCCCGCCTTGACAAGGGCAGGTGATTGCGTTATAATATCTTTCGCTTGATTTATCGGGGCAGGCTCCTGCCTGCCCGGGCATATGGGGGTGTGGCTCAGTTGGGAGAGCGC
>CAMZIS010000045.1 GCA_947307285.1 uncultured Peptococcaceae bacterium
CTGCAGCTTATCCTTCATAAAGCACTTGGCGGGATGTTTGGTCCAGCATCCGAAGCAGCCGCGGCAGGGGGCGTATTTACCGTCAGCTACCAGCGCATAGTCACATTTTGATCTGATCATTTCATCGTATGGACGGTCCAGATCGTAGATTATCGCTTTCATATTCCTTCCTCCTGTGCGGCGGCGAGCACAGCGCCGTTCCAGGTGCGTTCCAGGTGCTCGGCAATCAAAGCCTCGTCGTATTCCAAAGCGTTATTGGCGATGATGCTGGCATACCCATGGGCGAACAGGGCCACGGTCAAAAACACCTGTCTGGTCCTTTCCCTGTCCATCCCCGTCCCCTCCTGCATGGCGGCAAGGACCGGCTCAAGCTCCTCGCAGTCGATCATTTCCAGGAGTGTGTTCTCCTCCGTATAGCCGGACTGGAACAGGAAGCGGAAAAGCCGGGGCTCCTCCACCGCGTAGCGGACGTAGTTCAAGCCGATGGCCAAAACCGGGTCCTGCCCGGGCGGCACCTGCATCAGGTATTCCGAGTGCTCCTGATCGGCCCGGGCATAGACGGTCCTGTTCCGGCGGTCGATAGTGGCGAAATGGTACATGATAGGCTGGGTGGAACAGCCGAGGAACGCGGCCAGTTTTCTTACGGTCAGATCCTCGTGGCCTTTTTCCCGGATCAGCTCGATGGCGCCTTCGATCATGGCCTCTTTCGGCGTGGTCGGTTTCTTTGGCATCAACGTCACCTCAAAATAATATAACACATGTTATTATATTTCCGATCCCGCTATTTGTCAACATATCGGCTTCCTGCTGCGGCATCAGAGTTTTACGATCCTGCCGCGGCTTGCTCTCCTCCGCGTCATGTAACATAATACTTCAGATTACATCTTTTAAATCAGCGCAAGTTATTGTATACTTAGTTTGGCAGTTTTGAGGACAGAGAGGAGAGCAGAAATGAGTAAAAAAATCGAAGATTACGTGGTCACTATCCCTGATTTCCCGGAACCGGGAGTCATGTTCCGTGACGTTACCTCTGTGCTGGTGGATCCGGACGGTCTGGAACTGGCCATCAACGAGATGCAGGCTCTGCTGGATGATCTGGATTTCGACGTTATCGTGGGTCTGGAATCACGGGGCTTCCTGTTCGGCATGCCCATCGCCTACAACCTGCACAAGCCTTTTGTTTTGATCCGCAAGCAGGGCAAGCTGCCCCGTGAGACCGTGAGCAAGGAATACGACCTGGAATACGGCACCGCGGTGATCGAAGTACATAAAGATGATCTGAAACCCGGGCAGAAGGTCGTGATAGTGGACGATCTGATCGCCACCGGCGGCACGGTGAAAGCCGCTGCAGAGCTGGTTGAAGAACTTGGATGCCAGGTGGTGGGCATGATCTTTCTGATGGAACTGAAGGGATTGGAAGGCCGCGCTAAGCTCCCCGGTTATGATCTTCGCAGCGTCATCGCCTATGACGGTAAATAATGACCCGCTTCAACTATATACTCCATTCAAAAGAGCAGCCGGTCTTTCGACCGGCTGCGTTTGTATGACACGGACTGGATCGGCGGTTTTTCAGCAATCCTTGCGCAGGAAGAAAACGCCTACGCCGCCGATGCCTATATGGACGCCCAACACGGCGCCGATCTCCTCCGTAAGGAAGGAGCATCGGGGCAGGCGCGCTTTGATCAGGGACTTCATTTTCTCCGCCGCGGCGATATCGTCGGCATGGGTGATGCCGATGATCTGATCTGCATAATCCCGGGCCCGTTCTGCCACGATATCGGCCACCTTCTCCATGGCCCGTTTGATACCGCGCACCTTGTAAATCACTTCCATCTCGCCGTCATCCACGTCCAGTACCGGCTTGATCCCCAGGATGCTGGCTGTATAGCCCAAGGTCTTGGAGATGCGGCCGCCGCGGATCATCCAATCCAGATCGGTGATGACGAAGACGTGCTCGATATTGGCTACCATATCGCGTATACGGGTGACGAGAGAATCATGATCCGCCTGTTTAGCTGCGGCCATCGCTGCGCGCATGGTGATGAGACCGGTGGCAAGAGAGCCGCCCCTGGAATCGATGGCGGTCAGGCGGCGGGCGGGGTATTCCTCCTGCAGGCGGGCCATGATGCCGGCCACCAGATCGAAGGTGCCGGACATGCGGGCGGAAAAGCCGATATAGATGAGGTCTTCACCGGCCTCCAGGCTTTTGCGCAGTCTGGCCTCGGTGTCGGCATAACTGACCTGGGCTGTCCGGGGCACGATGTTCTGCCGCATGTAGCCGTACACTTCGTCAGTGCTTATATCCACCCGGTCCAGGTATTCCCGTCCTTCGATGATCACGTACAACGGCAGGACGATGATGCCGTACTTATCCACTACGCTCTGGGGAATGTCGGTAGTGCTGTCAGTCACGATGCGTATCATATGATCGCCACCCATCCTTTATACAACAGTGAAGGCCTGCATCCCGAAGTGTTAAGTAATATCCATATACAGTATATCACAGTTAAAAAATTACGGCAATTAAAATGCAGCCTTAGTATACCATTTTTGCGGCATTTGACAACCGTTTTTTTACGATATAGAATAAATGTAACTGATACCAATAATACCCAAAAGGATAAAACCCCTATGCGAATAATCAAAAAAGCCGCTTCGTTCTTCATAACGTCCTTCCTGATCCTGGCTGTCTGCTGCAGCTCCGCTTACGCCACAGAGGCGGAACGCACCACCGCTTATATCGGCGGAGCTCAGGCGAAGGTCGCCTATATCACGCTTTCTTCTTCGTCGGTGGTCTGCCCGCTCATCCCATCCGGCGGCATATGTACGGACGATTATGCCGATTTCATCATCGCCGACGCGCCGGCTACCGTGGTGGCTGCGATCAACGGCAGCTTTTTTAATTCCTACTACAAAAAGGACCGGCCGCTGGATATCAACACCGGCAATTATGCCGCCATGTTCGGCGTCATCGTTTCAGAAGGCAAAATGATCAGCTCCGGCGGCAGCGCGGCGTTGGGTTTCGGCTACGACGGGAGCGTGCAGATAGGCCGCGTCGATCTGGCGGCAACGCTGACGGTGAGGGACCGGACTTACGTCTGTTGGGGCGTTAATCAGATCTACAATCAGAACAAAGCCGTTTATGCGCTGACCTCGGAGATGCCATATGCAGTAAACGTGCCCGCCGGCTCCACCATTGTGGAAGTCAAGGACGGAGTGGTGCAAAGCAAAGAAAAAGGACGCTCCGGTTACCGGCCGCCCGAGGGCGGGGTGGCACTGGTGTTCGAGAGCCACTACCCCACCCTGTGGGACATATCCGTAGGAGATGAGGCGACCTACAGCTATATCGTCCGTTCCGGAGACGCGGAGCAGTGGAGCGATCTGCGTTATATCATCGGCGCCAGCGGCATGCTGGTGGAGAACGGCGTAAACGTCGTAGACAAGAACAATCTCAAAGAGAGCAAGCTGCAGCCGGACGCTCCGGGAGAATGCTGCTTTATCGCACTGGCCCAGGACGGGAGACTGATGTTCGGCACAGTCTACAGCACCTTTCGCAAGATCGCCAATTCGCTGGTAGCCATGGGAGTCAGCGACGCCTTATTGCTTGACGGAGGCGGGTCCTCTCTGCTCTATGCCAACGGGAAATACCAGAAAAGCCCCGGACGCAAGCTGGCAAGTATAATAGCGGTCATCGACCCCACCGTGCCGCCTTTTGACGAGCCGTCCGACTGGGCCATGGAGGACGTGGAAGCAGCGGCCGATTTAGGGATACTGCCCGAAGCTCTGGACTGCAACTATGTGACAGACATCACAAGAGAAGAATTCTGCGCTCTGATCAAGGGATACATCGAAGCGAGGACGGGAGAACGCATCGACCGGTTCTGCAAAGGATATGAGGATGCCGTAAACATCAGCTTCAGCGACACCTCAGATAAGGCGACCCTGAGCATTGCAGCTCTGGGGATCGTCAACGGTTATCCGGACGGGACGTTCCGTCCCGGGGACAATATCATCCGACAGGACGCTGCCATCATGCTGGGCCGCCTGGCCAAGGTCTTGGGAGCGGAGTTCAGCGGTCCGGCCAAGGCTTACACCGACCGGGCGCAGATATCCCCTTACGCCGTGCCCGGCGTGGACTTTGTTTCCGGCCTGGGTATAATGAACGGTAATGCCAACGGCAGTTTCTCTCCGCAGGCTAACATTACCAGGGAAGAGGCAGTGATAACGGTCATGAATGCCTGGCGCAATATAGATAAACACATTCCCGACAGCGAAGAACAACCCGAAAGCGAAGACCCGCAGGACGACCAGGAATAGATTATCCGACAGCGGCGCAAATTAAATATTATAATAGAGCAGTGCAGCCTGTCTCATGGCAGACTGCACTGCTTTTTTATGACTATACTTTTTCAGCTATCGGTTTACAGCGGCAGGATGGTGCCCACGCCGTTCTCCAGCGCCTTCATGAGGATGGATTCGCCAACTGCGATATCGTTGACCGAAATACCGATGTTGGAGCAGACTATCAGCTCGTCCGCGGATTCACGGCCCGGCTTGGTCCCGGCCAGGATCTCGCCTGTCTGCGCGTAGACCTTGGGCAGGCCCTTATCCTGCGGGAAATAACCCATATCAGCGAACAGCTGATGCTCCTCGATGGAGTCCACGATATATTTGTCCGCCTTGTACTGAGTCTTCAGATCGAAGAAGGTGTTCATGTCGCAGGGAATGATGGTCTGCCCCGGGCTGATCCACTCGTCTTTGACCACGCACAGCGGGTCTCTGAGGATGATGGTGGCAGAGCTCATGGTCTCGCACTTTTCGGCGATCTCCTTGGGATCCTTGGCCGGCACGATCTCCACGTCTATCTCCGGCTGTACCTCTGCTATGGCCTTCTTTACGGCGTCTTCATATATATCGTACAGATAGATCTTTTTCAGCTTTTTCAGGGTATGGACGATATATCTCAGATGCTCTTTGCCCTGGACGCCCGCGCCGAACATGCCGAAGTACTCGGTCTCCGGTTTCAGAGCTGCCGCGGAAAGAGCGGTCACGGCCGGAGTTCTCATGGCGGTGATCCAGGTACAGTCCATGATGGCTACGGGGACGCCGGTGGCGATGTCGTTCATCACCTGCACGCCGGTGGTCTGCGGCAGCCCGTACTGTCTGGGATTGCGCGGGAAGCATTCGATCCACTTGATGCCAGCCGCCGTCTGCCCAGGCACGTAAGCCGGCATGGCGTGAAAGAATACGTCCTCATAGGGGTGGATGCCGATCTTGGCCGGCATTTCGTATTCGTTCTTGCCGTGGGCGATCATGGTATCTTTTACGATATCGAGTATCTCATCAATGCTCGGTCCGCACTCGATGCACTGTTCTTTGGTCAGCCACAGCAGTTCTTTGCCAAGTTTGATTTTGGAACCAAGGTAATCGTGCTGCCTGTCGAAGGCATCGTACTGTTCTTTTGACGCATTGTACATGATTTGGCCTCCTTTTGTTTTTCACAGGTCCGGGATGTATTGAGTTTGAAAAACAACTGCAGCGAAAAGTATCTTCAATTACGTTATAAACCATGCTCCTGCCAAAATGTCAATAGTTTATCGGATAACAGCCTCATTCTTTTTTGTCATTATATAAAGTAATAAAATGATGTTTTGTTATGCATTCTTCCTGTGCGACATACCGCTGTCATTTATCAGACCTTACCCCCTTTTAGCTTCCTGCACCGTATTTATTCTATTAATTGAAGTATTATGCAGTAGCTTCTCTTTCTTTACTGCCGTGCCGGTCCGCATAGCGGGTGATTGGATTTACAAGAATAAAATAGGCGATATTAAGGTCGATAACCATAAAAAAGCTATTGAAAAACCGAATCAGGCATACGGATGACGGGATCGCAAAAATGGCCGGGGTACAATGAGTTATAAACCATTGCGCCCCGGCCTTTTGTTATTAGAGAATTTGGGGGCAGGATTAGGCATCCTTTCCTACCCTCAAGCAATTGTTTCCCGATGAACAGATGTCCTTTATCACCTGGCCTCCATCGGCGAGATGGTTATGGCGACCTCTTCCAGAACGTCCAGCAACAGACACACCGTGTCCAGAGATGTGAGCATGGTGGTATTGTTCTGTGCGGCGCAGCGGCGGATGGCCACGCCGTCGTCGTGATGCGTCCCGGACAGGACGGATCTGGTATTTATCACATAGCTGACGTATCCGGCCCGGATGGAATCCAGCAGCTCCTCGCTGCCTTCGCTGGGTTTGTGCCGGATGCGGGTGCGGATGCCGTGAGCTTGCAGGATTTCCCCCGTACGCGGGGTGGCCTCGATGTTGAAGCCCATCTGATAAAACCGTCTCACCAGAGGGACGGCCTCTTCCTTGTCCTCGTCCGCCACGCTGACCAGAACGGTGCCGTGATTGGGCAGGGAGAGCCCCGTGGCCATCATGGCCTTGCAGGCCGCCCGGTGCAGCTTATCGTCATAACCTATAGCCTCGCCGGTGGACTTCATTTCCGGAGAAAGGTAGGCGTCCATCCCCCGCAGCTTGGAGAAGGAGAACGCAGGCACTTTTACGTACGAACCTGTTCTCTCTTTGGGGTAGCGGGTGAAGATGCCCTGCTCCTGCAGGGAAAGGCCCAGCATGGCCAGGGTACCGATATCCGCCAGTGAGTATCCGGTCGCCTTGGAGAGGAAGGGCACGGTCCGCGAGGAACGGGGATTGACCTCTATAACATACACTTTCTCCGCGCTGTCGACAATGAACTGGATGTTGAACAGGCCGATAATGCCAATCCCGCGCCCGAGCTTTTCGGTGTAATCAAGGATCGTCTGCTTGACCCTATGGGAAAGGCTGAACGAGGGATAGACGCTGATGGAATCGCCGGAATGGATGCCGGTCCTTTCCACCAGCTCCATGATGCCCGGCACGAAGACGCGGCGTCCGTCGCACACGGCGTCCACTTCCACTTCCTTGCCCCGGATGTATTTATCCACCAGCACGGGCTTGTCCTCATCCACCTCTACCGCGGTCTTCAGGTAATCCCACATGGATTCTTCCTGGGCCACGATCTGCATGGCCCGTCCGCCCAGCACGAAGCTGGGACGCACCAGGACGGGGTACCCGATGCGGCGGGCTGCCTCGATGCCGGCTGCCACGCTGGTGACGGCCTCGCCCTCGGGCTGCGGTATCTGAAGGGACAGCAGCAGCTTTTCAAAGGAATCCCGGTTTTCAGCCCGGTCGATGGCCTCGCAGTCCGTGCCGATGATCTTCACTCCGCGCTCGCGCAAAGGCTCCGCCAGATTGATGGCCGTCTGCCCGCCCAGGGTCACGATGACGCCCTCCGGTTTTTCCAGCAGGATGACGTTCATCACGTCTTCCGGATAGAGCGGCTCGAAATAGAGCTTGTCGGAACAGGTGTAGTCAGTGGAGACCGTTTCCGGGTTGTTGTTGATGATGATGGCCTCGAACCCTGCCTTGCGGATGGTCTGCACCGCGTGAACGGTGGAGTAGTCGAATTCTATACCCTGTCCGATACGGATGGGACCGGAGCCGAGAACGACGATCTTCCGCCGGTCAGAGACCACGGATTCGTTCTCTTCCTCATAGGTTGAATAAAAGTACGGGATGTAGCTGTCAAATTCGGAGGCGCAGGAATCGATCATTTTGTACACGGGTACTATCCCCTGCCCGGTCCGGAAAACGAAGATATCCTGCTCGTCCGTATCCCACAGCAGAGCGATCTCCCGATCCGAGAAGCCCGACCTCTTGGCCTCTCTGAGAATATCCGGATCAAAGGGGCAAGCCTTCAATTCCTCTTCCATTCGGGTGATCCGCCGGATGCCGCGGAGGAAAAAGCGGTCGATACCGGTGACGCCGGCAATGCTGTCCACATCGCAGCCCCGCCGGAACAGTTCGGCGATGGCATAGATACGGTCGTCCGTACCGACGCCCACGTATTGCAGCAGCGCCTGCGTTTCCATTTCGTCAAACTTTTTCAGGTGGATATGGAACGCGCCGATCTCAAGAGAACGTATGCCTTTGAGCAGACTCTCCTCAAAGGTCCGGC
>CAMZIS010000046.1 GCA_947307285.1 uncultured Peptococcaceae bacterium
TTCATCTCCTGCTCCAACCAGGCCTACGTGGGCACCTACGACCTGCTGGAAGGTCTGAAGCAGGGAGGTACCTTCCTGCTCAACACCACCTGGGATCCGGAAGAGCTGGCTGATAAGCTGCCCGCCGACATGAAGCGCACTCTGGCCCGGAAGAAAGCCAAGCTCTATGTGATAAACGCCGTGGACATCGCGGCGGGCTTAGGCCTGGGCAACCGCACCAATATGGTCATGCAGTCCGCCTTCTTCAAGCTCTCCGGCGTCATCCCGGAGGAGACCGCGGTCAAGGCCCTGAATGACGCCATCGAGCACGCCTACGGCAAGAAGGGCGAAAAAGTCGTTTCCATGAACAAGGACGCGGTGCAGGCCGGTCTGACCAAGTTCCGTGAAGTGCCGGTGCCCTCTGACTGGGCCGAGGCCAAAGACGAGGCCGCCGCAGCAAAGGACGAGCCCGCCTTCATCAAGGACATCCTGCGTCCCATGGGCGCCCATCAGGGCGACAAGCTGCCCGTCTCCGCTTTCGCGGGCCGGGAGGACGGCTCCTTCCCCAGCGGCGGTTCCAAATTTGAAAAGCGCGGCGTCGCCGCCTTCGTGCCCCAGTGGCAGCTGGAAAACTGCATCCAGTGCAACCAGTGCTCTCTGGTCTGCCCCCACGCCGCCATCCGGCCCGTGCTGGTCAGCGACGACGAGCTGAAAAAGGCGCCCGCCTCTTTCGTCACCAAGAAGGCCAACGGCAAGGATCTGGCCGGCCTCAGCTTCCGTATGCAGGTCAGCCCACTGGACTGCCAGGGCTGCGCCTCCTGCGTGGAGGTCTGCCCGGCCAAGACCAAGGCCCTGAAGATGGAGCATATCGCCACCCAGGCCGAGGAAGCCGCCAACTGGGACTTCGCCATGAGCCTGCCCGATCGCGGCGAGGCCATCGAGCCCTCCAACGTCAAAAACAGCCAGTTCCGTCAGCCGCTGCTTGAATTCTCCGGCGCCTGCGCGGGCTGCGGCGAAACGCCTTACGCCAAGCTGCTGACCCAGCTGTTCGGCGACCGCATGATGGTGGCCAACGCCACCGGCTGCTCCTCCATCTGGGGCGCGGCCGCTCCCGCCATCCCGTACTGCACCAATGCCAAGGGCCGGGGCCCGGCCTGGTCCAACTCCCTGTTCGAGGACGCGGCCGAATTCGGCTACGGCCTCTTCCTGGGCGAGACCACTCAGCGCAATCAGCTGAAGAGCGATGTCGAAGCTGCTCTGGAAAAAGAACTGCCGGCGGATTTGAAGCAGGCTCTGGGCGACTGGCTGGCCGCCTTCAAGGACGGCGAAGGCAGCAAGCGGGCCTATGAAGCCCTGCTGCCCCTGTTGGAGAAGTACGACTGCAAAGACCTGCTGGCCCGCAAAGACCACTTCATCAAGAAGAGCTTCTGGGCCTTCGGCGGCGACGGCTGGTCCTACGACATCGGTTACGGCGGCGTCGATCACGTGCTGGCCTCCGGCGAGGACGTGAACGTGCTGGTCTTCGATACCGAGGTCTATTCCAATACCGGCGGCCAGGCCTCCAAGTCCACTCCTGCCGCGGCCATCGCCAAGTTCGCGGCCTCCGGCAAGCGGGCGGCCAAGAAGGACCTGGGCATGATGGCCATGTCCTACCGTAACGTTTACGTGGCCCAGATCGCCATGGGCGCGGATATGAACCAGACCCTGAAGGCCATCCGCGAGGCGGAAGCCTACGACGGCCCCTCCCTGATCATCGCCTATGCCACCTGCATCAACCACGGCGTGAAGGCCGGTATGAAGTCGGCCATGGCCGAGATGAAAAAGGCTGTGGAATGCGGCTACTGGCAGCTGTACCGCTACGATCCCCAGCGGGCCGCCGCCGGCGAGAATCCCTTCCAGCTGGACAGCAAGGAGCCTGATTACAGCAAGTTCCACGATTTCCTCCTGGGCGAGGTGCGTTACAATTCCCTCAAGCAGGCCGCTCCGGCCGACGAGGCGGAACAGCTCTTCGCCAAGACCGAGAACGACGCCAAGGCCCGCCTGCAAAGCTACAAGGACAAAGCCGCGAAATAAGCAACTGTTTATCAAGAGACGCTTCTTCGGAAGCGTCTCTTTTTTGTCCGCGTTTCCGGGGCGGACGCGGGGGAGGAATAAGCGGCTTCCCGGCGAAATAATTAATCAATAGTTGTTGGCTATACATAAAATAAATTATAAGAGGTGAGGCAGTATGTTGATTTCTTACAAATCCAGAAATGTTGAGATCTCCGATGCCGCCAAGGAGTATACGGAAAAAAGATTGGCCCGCTTCGACCGCCTGATCGGCGCGGAAGAAGCCACTGTCACCGTGCGCAGCATCCGGGATCGGCAGCGCCTGGAGGTCGCTATCCCTTACCACGGCATGCTCATCCGCGGCGAGGACGAAGGCTACGATATCTTCACCTGCATCGATAACGTTACCAACAAGCTGGAAAGCCAGATACATAAATACCGCAGCCGCCTTATCCAGCGCGGTCGCCGCGTGGCCGCCGAAGCGCCCGTGGCGGAAGAGCCGCACTGGGTGGAAGACGACCAGCCGGTAAAGATCAAGACCTTCACCACCAAGCCCATGACCGTGGAAGAAGGCATCATGCAGATGAACCTGCTGGGCCACAATTTCTTCGTTTTCGTCAATTCCGACGGCAACACGGTCAACGTGCTATACCGCCGCAACGACGGCGAATACGGTCTGCTGATGCCGGAGGCATGAGTTTACTTAACATGAATACAGGGGCGGCGGCAGCCGCCCCTTCTTTGTAAACGTCCGCACCTGCGCACAGCACAGTAAAATAAGACCATGTACACTTGCTTCCGCAGGTGAATTGAAGGATCATCCGGGTGGGCAGAGAATATTAATACGATTATGGTCGAACTGTAAAACGGAGATCAGTCATGCGGAAGTACATCGTCACGGTCATCATCGCTTTTCTGATCGGACTCAGCCTTACCTTCGGGCTCACGGCGACGGCGGCTACCACCGGCGGCAGCTCAGCCGATCCGCTGGTGGCCAAAAGCTGGGTCGACTCTTTCGTGGAGCAGCAGTTCGCGGGCATCAAAACGCAGCTGGCCGACATCAAAGAGCAGATCAGCAACCTGCGCACTGAGATCGTGATCTATATCAACAAAAAAGACTATACGGTCAACGGCGTGAGCCGCACCATGGATACGGCGGCGGTTATCAATTCCGACTGGCGCACCATGGTGCCCCTGCGCTTCGTGGCCGAGGCCTTGGGCTGCACGGTGGACTACAGCACCAACGCCGCCGGCTCCACCGAGAAAGTCTATATCAACGGCGCTTCCCGTATCGTGCTGACCATCGGCAGCACATCCTATACGGTGAACGGTGAAAGTCGGACCATGGATACAGCAGCAGTGGTCAATTCCGACTGGCGCACCATGGTGCCGGTACGTTTCGTGGCCGAGGCCCTGGGCTGCACGGTGGATTATACCACCAACGCCGCCGGCTCTACCACCGCCGTTTACATCAGAAAATAATTCTTGCCGAAAGGAACAACCAATGTCTAAAGAACTTGGGTCTTCCACTACCGCTAAAAAATCCTGGTTTGGCAATCTTTCGACCAAGCGCAAGCTGGTCTATCTCTTCCTTCTGCTCTTCGTAGTGGCCTGGTGCTTCTTCCTGGGCTTCCATGCCGCCGGCATGTGGGAGCAGCACAAGGCTGACGCGGCCGCGGAATACAAGATCTCCGGCGCCGACCTGAACGACGAGAACGATGCCTATATCCCCACCGATCTCAGCGGCTTCCGCACCGTATTGCTGGTGGGTTACGACATCCGCGAAGGATACGAGGTGGGCCGCAGCGACACCATCATGGTCGCATTCCTGAATTTGGATGATAAATCGGTCAAGCTGCTGTCCATCCCCCGGGACAGCTACGTTTATATTCCGGGCGGTTTCGGCAACACCAAGATCAATCACGCGTTCTCCCTGGGCGGCATCACCCTGGTCAAGGAAACGGTAGAATATCTGCTGGGCATCACCATCGACGACTATGTCTGCATCGACTTCCAGGGCTTCCAGGACGTGGTGGACGCTTTGGGCGGCATCGAAGTATATGTGGAAAGCGATATGATAAACTGGGACGAGGGCATCGAGCTGTATACGGGCACGCATGTGCTCAACGGCAAGCAAGCCCTGGGCTTCGTCCGTTACCGGGGGCCGGACTGCTCCGACTATGACCGCATCAAGCATCAGCAGTATATGCTCTATCACCTGTTCCGCAAGCTGCTGTCTGTCTCCACTGTGACCAAAGTGGGCAGCCTGGTGGATATCTTCATGAACAACGTGGACACCACCATCAGCAGGAGCGATATGCTGAAGCTGGCCCGTTTCGCTTTTTCCGTCGACCCCGATACCATGAAGGTCTATACCGTGCCCGGCTATTCCATGTATCTGGAATACGGCGGCTACTGGCTGTCCCATGAGATCATCGACCGCAGCGAGCTGACCTCCATCCTCAACAAGATCGCCGGCGACGATATCGAATTCTCGCCCAACGTCATCGATCCCGGCGATACGGGCAGTTATACTATACCCGAAGGCGGCGAGGAATACATCGACGACCGCTTCTTCTCCGGCGGAGACAGCGGCTACTATGAAGGCGGAGATGAAGGCGCAGGCGAGTATGAAGGCAGCGGCGAAGAGTCCGGCGGCGAAGAGTCCGGCGGTGAGGAATCCGGCGGCGAAGAATCCGGCGGCGAGGAATCCGGCGGCGAGGAATCCGGCGGCGAAGACTACGGACCGCCGGTGGATAACGGCGACACGGTAGACGACAGCGCCGGCGGCGAGGGCTGATACATGATCAGGATACTCGGCGTCCGGGTGGACGAGTACGATATGCAGCAAAGCCTCGATCTCATCGGGGCTTTTGTCGCGCAAAGCGGCGACGAGCTGAAGCAGGTCGTCACCATAAATCCGGAAGGCGTCTGGCTGGCCCAGGGCGACGGTGAGCTCAAACGCATCATCGACGATGCAGCCCTGGTCACTCCGGACGGCAACGGCGTCCTCTGGGCGGCGCGGCAGCTGGGCACGCCCATAAAAGAGCGGGTGGCCGGCATCGAATTGCTTGAGAATATCTGCCGCCGCGGCGCGGAGGAGGGCTGGCGCATCTACCTGCTGGGAGCCAAACCGGGCGTGGCCGATGTTGCCGCGCAAAAGCTGCAGGAAAAATATCCCGGCCTGCAGATAGTCGGCTGCGACAACGGCTATTTCCGCGACCGGGAGGAGCAGGCTGTCTCCTGCGTGCGGGAAGCAAAGGCCGACGTGCTGTTCGCCGCCCTGGGCATGCCTTACCAGGAGCATTGGCTGTACGATCACCGGCGTGAGCTTGGCTGCAAGGTGGCCGTGGGCGTGGGCGGCAGCTTCGACGTGCTGGCCGGTCTGGTGCGCCGGGCGCCGGGCCTTTGGCAGCGGCTGAAGCTGGAATGGCTGTGGCGTCTGCTGTCCGACCCCAAACGCTGGCGGCGTTACCTGGTCATACCCCGCTATATGCGGGCGGTGAAAAAACAGGCGCGGCAAAATTGAACCCGTCTGACGCGACCCATAAAAAGAACGCAAGGAGCCTGCCCGACGCAGGCTCTTTTTCTGTAAGAAGCAGTTCATTATTAATAAAATCTTAAACGGTTTGCCTGTTTCTTCTTAAATAGAACAAGGCTTATGATGTGAACAGGGAGGAGCCCATGTACAACATTCTGATCTGTGACGACGAGCAGGATATAGTCAACGCCCTGAAGATCTATCTGGCGGACCCGGAATACCGGCTGCTGGAGGCGGCCAACGGCCGTGAGGCTCTGGAGGTGGCGCAGCGGGAGGACCTGCATCTGGTCCTGCTGGATATCATGATGCCGGAGCTGGACGGCATCTCCGCCCTGGCCGCCTTGCGGCAGATCAGCAACGTGCCGGTGATCCTGCTCACCGCCAAAAGCGAGGACGCCGACAAGATACTGGGCCTGAACGTGGGAGCCGACGACTATATCACCAAGCCCTTCAATCCCCTGGAGGTCACGGCTCGGGTCCGTTCCCAGCTGCGGCGCTATATGCAGCTGGGCGGCGGCAGGGTCCGGCCGGAATGTCTGACCAGCGGCGGCATAGAGCTGGACGACCGGGCCAAGGAAGTCACGGTGGACGGGGAGGCCGTCAGTCTGACGCCCACGGAATACGAGATACTGAAGCTGCTGATGACCCATGCCGGCCGGGTCTTTTCTCCCAAGGAGATCTACGCGCAGGTGTGGAAGGACACTCCCTTCGGCAGCGACAATACGGTGGCGGTGCATATCCGCCATCTGAGGGAAAAACTGGAGATCGACCCGGCGGAGCCCCGCTATCTTAAGGTGGTCTGGGGTCAGGGCTACAAGATGGAAAAAGCTGATCGCACCGGCAAGCCGGACCGCCGGAGGTGATCGCATGAAGAAGAGAACGAAAAGGTATCTGGCCTGGCCGCTGGCCCTCATTTTGCTGCTGGCCGCCGTCCTGTTTTGCCACTGGGCAGTCAAAGCCGTCTTTCCGGCGGCGGACAGCGGCTCGGGCAGCGAGGAATGGAACCTGATCCTGGTGAACAGCAGTCATCACCTGCCCCGGGACTACGAGGTGGAGCTGACCTTGTTGGACAACGGCGAACAGGTGGATTCCCGCATCTATCCCGATCTGCAGGCCATGTTCGACCAGGCCCGCTGGGAAGGACTGGACCTGTTCGTGGCCGCCGGCTACCGCACCTGGGAGGAACAGCAGCAGCTGCTGGACGAAAAGATCGCGGAGTACCGAGAGGAAGGCCATTCCAACGCCGAAGCCAAAAAGCTGGCCCGGCAGTGGGTGGCCGAGCCCGGCGCCAGCGAGCACCAGCTGGGCATCGCCGTTGACATCAACGCGGACCTGGACGCGTCTTCCAGCGAGGAGGTCTATGCCTGGCTGGAGGAAAACTCATACAAATATGGTTTTATTAATCGTTACCCTGCTGATAAAACAGCTGTCACGGGCATCGTGAACGAGCCCTGGCATTACCGCTACGTGGGATACGAGGCGGCCCTGGAAATGTATTCCCGGGGCCTGTGCCTGGAGGAATACCTGCAGGAGCGGGAATAGCCTGCGGCTGCCGCAGCGGAAAACAAAAAAGCGGAGAATAGTTATGAAAAGGTTTTTCCTTACCGTACCGGGAAAGGTCATCCTGTTTCTGGTCTGCCTGTTCAGCGCCGTCCTGACTGCGGGCTGCGTCTTCGGCGCCGCCTTCATGGCGAACGAAGGCTATTATACCCACACGGAGCAGGCCCTGTTCGAAAACGAGATCACCTCCCGGCTGCGGGCGGATATGTACAATATCGCCGACCAGTATTTCATGGGCGGCCAGTCGAAAGCGGAAGGGGAGATCGGGCGGCGTTACGCCGCTGACCGCACCAATCTGCGCTTCCTGCTGCTGGATGAAGACGGCAAACAGGTCTGCAGCAATGCTGAGGCAGGGGCGAACGGCTGGACGGAGCGGCAGTATTATTTGCTGATGAGAAGCGAGCCTGCCGGCGAGGCGGCTTCCGATACGGTATATTATGAAGACGCGGCTCCGGCGAGCGCCTACTGGCTGGAGGAAGCCGAGGTGAAGCCGGAGGCGACGGATGCTCCCTGGTGCTGCGTACAGGCTTACCTGCAGCCGGAACTGCCGGTGGCGGACAGCTACTCTTTTATCGGCCGCGCCGTCCATCTGGCCTACTCCCTTCGTTACGCCGTCTACCCTGTGGGCGTCCTCGGCTTCCTGCTGGCCGTGGCCAGCTTCGTGGCCCTTATGTGTGTGGCCGGCCGGCGGCGGGACGACCCGGACCTGCATCCCGGTCCCCTGAACAGCGTGCCCTTCGATATCCTGATCG
>CAMZIS010000047.1 GCA_947307285.1 uncultured Peptococcaceae bacterium
CCGTGGCCACCTCGGGCCGGATCTTCCGCAAGGTCATCGCCGACGTGGAGCAAATACCCAAGGATCAGATCATCGAGGTGCGCTACGAGGATTTCGAGCAGGACGCCTTAGGCCATCTGCGCCGCATCTACGACCATCTGGGCCTGCCCGGCTTCGACAAAGCGGAGCCCGCTTTCCGGGCCTACATCGACTCCCAGAAGGATTACCAGAAAAACAGATTCGATATCGAGCCGCGCCTGGTGCGCAAGATCAACGAACAGTGCGGCTTTTATTTCGAGCATTACGGTTACCCCATGAAAGAGGTCTGACATGGATCATCTTGACAAACTGGAAAACAAAAGCGTCCACATCATCCGCGAGGCCTACGCCGCCTTCGGCAACCTGTGCATGCTGTGGTCCATCGGCAAGGACAGCACCGTGTTGCTGTGGCTGGCCCGCAAGGCCTTCTACGGCCACGTGCCCTTCCCCCTGGTGCACATCGACACCCACTACAAGATCCCGGAGATGATCGAATACCGGGACCGGCTGGCCAAGGAATACCGCCTCTATATGGTCTACGGCGAAAACGCCGCGGCCCTGCGCGACCGCCAGACCTTCCCCGACGGCAACGTTAACCGGGTGGAATGCTGCCGCCTGCTCAAGACCGAGGCCCTGACCCACACTCTGAACGGCACCTGGCCCCGCTACCGCCTGAATCTGAACACCGGCGAATACGAGCTGGACACCAACAAAGAGGCCTACACCGGCGTCATCGTAGGCGCCCGTTCCGACGAGGAGGGCTCCCGCTCCAAGGAGCGCTATTTCTCCCCCCGGGACAAGAACAACGACTGGGACCTGGACGACCAGCCCCCGGAATTCTGGAACCAGTTCAAGACCGATTTCGCCCCCAACACCCACGTGCGCATCCATCCTCTGCTGGACTGGACGGAGCTGAACATCTGGGAGTACATCGAGCGGGAGCATATCCCCACCGTGTCCCTGTACTACGACCAGGGCGACGGCTATCGCTACCGTTCCCTGGGCTGCGCGCCCTGCACCGGGCCCATCCGCTCCACGGCGAAGAACCCCAAGGAGATCATCGAGGAGCTGTCCTCGGGGCAGCTGGCCCACATCGCCGAGCGTTCCGGCCGGGCCCAGGACAAGGAAGACGGCGGCGGTCTGGAGACCCTGCGCCGCAACGGCTATATGTAGATCAGCACAGGAGCAGGACAGAGCTTTATGGATATCGAACGCGAAGAGATCATGAACATCGTCACCGTGGGCCACGTGGACCACGGCAAAAGCACGGTGGTGGGCCGGCTCATGGCCGACACCGGCGTGCTGCCCGAGGGCAAGCTGGAGCAGATACGGGAAAACTGCCGCCGCAACTCCAAGCCCTTCGAATACGCCTTTTTGCTGGACGCTCTGAAAAACGAGCAGGCCCAGGGCATCACCATCGACACCGCCCGCTGCTTTTTCAAAACGGAGAAGCGGCATTACATCATCATCGACGCGCCGGGCCACATCGAATTCCTGAAAAACATGGTCACCGGCGCTTCCCGGGCCGAGGCCGCCCTGCTGGTCATCGACGCCGCCCGGGGCATCGAGGAAAACACCCGCCGTCACGGCTATTTCCTCTCCATGCTGGGCATCCGTCAGGTGGCCGTCCTGGTCAACAAGATGGACCTGGTGGATTACAGCCGCGAGGTCTACGAGGACATCCGCAGCAGCTACGCGGATTTCCTGGCCAAGATCGGCATCACCCCCGCCTCCTTCATCCCGGTCAGCGGCATGGAAGGGGACAATATCGCCAACCATTCCGCCAATATGCCCTGGTACCAGGGGATGAACGTGCTGGAGCAGCTGGACTGCTTCCGGGCCGTGCCCGAACCGGAGGACCGGCCCCTGCGCTTGCCGGTCCAGGGCGTGTACAAATTCACCGAGAGCAACGATTCCCGCCGCATCATCGCCGGCACGGTGGACGCGGGCCGGGTGCGGGCCGGGGATAAAGTGGTGCTTTGGCCTTCGGGCAAGCGCACCACGGTGAAAACTCTGGAATATTTCAGCGGCCCTACTCCCGATCAGTTCAAGGCCGGTCAGGCCGCGGGCCTCACCATGAAGGAGCAGATCTTCATCCGCCGCGGCGAGATCGTCTGCCGCGAGGACGAGCCCGCTCCGAAAGTCGGCGTGCGGCTGAAGGTTAACCTGTTCTGGCTGGGCAAGCAGCGTCTGGTCCAGGACAAGACCTACCATCTCAAATGCGGCACCGCCAAGGTGGAGATGAAGCTGGCCGAGGTGCAGCGCATCGTCAACGCCTCCGACCTCTCTTATTGCCTGCGCCAGTACGTGGACAAAAACGAGGTGGCCGAGTGCGTGCTGCAGCTGGACCGGCCCATCGCCTTCGATCTGGCCGGGGAATGCGACGCCACCTCCCGCTTCGTCATCGTGGACGATTACGAGATAGCCGGCGGCGGCATCATCACCGCCGCTCTGGAAGATAAAGATTTCGACGACCGCAACATCCGCTGGTCCGGCGACGCCGTCACCGCGGCCGAACGCCGCCGCTTTGCCCGGCACGGCGGGCTGGTGGTGTGGATGACCGGCCTCTCCGGCGCGGGCAAGACCACCATCGCCCAGGAAACGGAACGGCGGCTGCTGGAAAAAGGGTACCTGGCCTACATCCTGGACGGGGACAAGCTGCGGCGGGGATTAAACTCCGACCTGGGCTTTTCCGAAGCGGACCGCTCCGAGAACATCCGCCGCACCGCCGAGGTGGCCAATCTGTTCCGGGATTCCGGCGCGGTGACCATCGTCACCCTGATCTCGCCCTTCCGCGCCTCCCGGGAGCAGGCCCGCCGTATCTGCGGCGAAGGCTTCATGGAAGTATGGGTGCGGGCCGGAGTGGAGACCTGCGCCGCGCGGGACCCCAAGGGGCTCTACGCCAAGGCCAAGGCCGGCCAGATCAGCGATTTCACCGGCGTCAGCTCGCCCTACGAGGAGCCGGAGCGGCCCGATCTGCTGCTGGATACGGAACGCTGGGACGAGGAAGAATGTGTGGAGACCCTGCTCTCCGCCGTATTGAACCGGCTGAAATAAGAGCAGCGACATATACGACAGAATTCAGGAGGCAGCAATGCGTAAAGACGGCACGCGGGTCAAAAAAGCGGACCTGCTGTATACGGTGGTGCCCTACGTGATGAGCAAGCGCGTGGACTCCATGAATATGATAACCCTGGATATCCCCATCGAGCCGCTGGACCGCTATATCAACGAACAGCGCAAACAGGGAGTGGGCGTCAGCACCATGTCGCTGGTGCTGTGCGCCTGGGTGCAGACGGTGCAGGCTTTCCCGCTGCTCAACCGCTTCGTGGTCAACCGCCGCATCTTCGACCGCAACGAGCTGTGCGCCTCCATGGTGGTGCTGCGTCCCGGCGACGACGAAAGCACCATGTCCAAGATGTATTTCGCGCCGGACGACAACATCTTCACCGTGCAGAAAAAGATCAGCGATTATTTCGAAACCAACCGTCAGGCCAGCAGCGCCAACAATTCCACGGATAAGCTGGCCAACACCCTGGGCAACATCCCCGGCCTGCTGGCATTGGGCGTGCCTTTGCTCAAATGGGCCGACCGCCACGGCCTGCTGCCCAAGGCCATCATCGACGCCAGCCCCTTCCACGCCTCTTTGGCCATCACCAACCTGGCCAGCATCCGCACCAACCATATCTACCACCACTGCTACGAATTCGGCACGGTCAGCCTCTTTATGGCCCTGGGCAACCTGCGGGAAGTGCCTACCCGGGACAAGGGACAGGTGGTGTTCAAGCGCTGCCTGCCCATCGGCGTGGTCATGGACGAGCGCATCTGCTCCGGCCACTATTTCGCCAACGCCTTCAGCCACATGCAGAAATATCTGCGGGACCCCAGCCTGATGGAGCTGAACTACGGCCAGCAGCAGGCGGCGGCCGCAGCCGAAAAAGAGGCCAAAGCCGCGGCCAAAGCGGACAATAAACAGGATATCAAAGGGTAGTATTCTTGTCTCATCCCCTTTCAAAAAAGACGGCGCGCCGAGATCTCGGTGCGCCGTCTTGCGTCTGTGCGCTGTTTTATAGGTTTTTGCCTGCCGGGGCATACTGGGAAAAAAGCGCGGACGAGGTGTGGAAATGAACAGAGGATGGAAACTGGCCTTATGCGGGCTTTTCGGCTACCCCGCTTTGGAGCTGCTCTGGCGCCGCCGCACCCACTGGAGCATGGCCCTGGCCGGGGCCGTGACCCTGCCCTTGCTGGGCCGTCTTTCCCGCCGCAAGAGGCTGGCCTTTGGCAGCCGCTGTCTTTTGGGCGCCCTGCTCATCACCGGGGTGGAGCTGGTCTTCGGCTGCGTGTTCAATCTGCTGCTGCGCAAAAACGTGTGGAGCTACGCTCACCGCCGCTGCAATCTTCGGGGTCAGATCTGCCTATCTGCCAGCCTGCGCTGGTACGGCCTGTGCCTGCTGCTCCTGCCGCTGCTGGGCCGGGACCGCGCTTGACTATCCCCGGGCCAGCAGGTCTTCCACGGAGGGCAGGAATTTGCCGGTGTTGATGTTGAGCAGCTTGTCGTGGAGCTCTTCCACGCTGCGGGCCAGATAGACCGGGTTCTTCTGCGCCATGCCCTCTTCGCCGGCCACGCCCCAGGTCACGCCGAAGGTCCACAGCCCGGCGGCGTCGGCGCATTCCATGTCGTAGATGCTGTCGCCCACGTAGAGTGAGACGTCCGGGGCGCAGCCCACTTCGCCGCAGCAAAAGCGCAGCGGCTCCGGATGGGGCTTGTGGTTCAGGGTGTCCTCGAAGCAGACCACCCGGTCGAACATGTCCTCGATGCCGATGCGGCGCAGGGAATCGAAGGTGGAATCCTGCCGGCGGGAGGTGACCAGAGCCAGGGTGAATCCGGCCTGCTTCAGATCGGCCAGCATCTCCGGCACGCCGGGGAAGGCCGTGAGATCGGAGGGATCGTAGTGGCGGTAATAGCAGTCGATATATTCCTGGGCCCGGCCCGGTCCCAGGAAGGTTTCCCCGGTGCGGGTCATGGGCAGACCGATCTGTTGTTTGAGCACTTCGTCGCTGACCTCGATGCCCAGTTCCCGGCAGGCCAGGCGGGCGGTGCGCAGGATGATGGGCACGGAATTGGACAGGGTGCCGTCCAGATCAAACATAAAAGCTTTCATCGTTGGCTCCTTCGTAGCGTATTTGTGGATAAGCGCGCGTATTTGTCGATACGCTATATTTTCGGCCAGACGGCGGTAAAATCCTGCCGAAAAATGGCGTGAACCCTGCCTTAAAAAGAGGAAGGCAGAGATAGGCGGAGAAGTATATATAGATATATTTTGACCTTGTTTCTTATTATTACACCAATATATATGCTAAGGACGGTGATACCTTGTCGGACAGGGACTGGACCGGTCTCCTTGGTTTTGACGGCGATCCGGCGCAAGTTGATTTCGACCGCATCGACGCGGCTCTGGAAAGCTATTACCCGCAAATGGAGCGGGATCTGCTGGCTCTGATATCATACCCCTCGGTGCAGGGAGAACCTGACTGGCGGGCCCCCTTCGGCCAGGACGTGCGGGACGCTTTGGATTTTGCGCTGGGCGTGGCCGTCACCTTGGGCTTCCGGGCGGAAGATGTGGACGGCTACGTAGGCCTGGCCGATCTGGAAGGCTACAGCGACGAGCAGGTGGGCGTCCTGTGTCATCTGGACGTGGTGCCGGCCCGGGCCGAGGACTGGACCGTGTGCCCGCCCTTCGAGCCCTGTGTCAAAGAAGGCCGCATCTACGGCCGGGGCGCTCTGGACGACAAAGGCCCCACCATCGCCGCTCTCTACGGCGCGGCGGTGCTGGCCGATTTCGGCGTGCCTCTGTCCAAGACCGTCCGCTTCATCCTGGGCTGCAACGAAGAGTCCGGTATGGAGTGCGTGAAATACTATCTTTCCAAATTCGACCCGCCGGCTCTGGGCTTCACGCCGGACGGCCGCTTCCCGCTGGTTAACGGCGAAAAGGGCATCTGCCACTTCGCCCTGTCCGCCCGCTGGCCGGCGGAGGATAACGGTCCCCGCCTTCTCAGCCTCAGGGCGGGCAGCGCGGCCAACATCGTGCCCGCCCGGGCCGAGGCCGTGTTCAGCCCCGATACGGAGCTGCGCTTCCACGGCGAAGAGGGTATAACCCTCTCCCAGCGCGACGGCTGCCTGGTGGTCACGGCGGAGGGCAAGGCCGCCCACGGCTCCCTGCCCGAGCAGGGGCGGAACGCCCTGACTGAACTGGTGCGTTTCCTGGCCGGGCAGAGCTTCGCCCCGGAAGGCGCCCATGCTTACCTCAGCCGCCTGGCGCAGCTGCTGGCGGACGATAAATACGGCGCCGGGCTGGGCCTGGCCGAGGACGACGGCCTGTCGCCCCTGACCTGTTCTCCCAACCTGCTGGAGATCGACGGCGACGGCGCCACCCTCACCTGCGACTGCCGCTTCCCGGTGCGGGGCAAAAGCGACGATCTGCTGGCAAAGCTGAACGCTCTGGCGGCGGCGGAGGGCTGGGAGCTTAGCGTCCCCACCCTGCATCAGCCCTTGTATATGGCGCCGGATACTGAGCTTGCCCGTGAACTGCTGGCCGCCTACCGCGAGGTCAGCGGCGACCCGCACGAGCCCATAGTCATGGGCTGCGGCACCTATGCCAAGGCCTTCCCCAATTTCCTGGCCTTCGGCGCCGAGGCAGCGGAAAGCCCCGGTCTGGCCCATCAGGCGGACGAGTATTTCAGCAGCGCGGACCTGCTGCTGTGCGCAAAGGTCTACGCCCGCGCTATCTATAGATTAGCCAAATAACAGCGGAGGAAAAGCTATGAACCAGATGTTGATCTACTTGATAATCGGTTTGGTTGTGAGTCTGGCCGGTCTCGGAGGCTTCCGCCTTATCGGCAGTAAGGAAAAGAAGGATCAGCCGGACGACGCCCAGAGAGAGCTGGTATATAGCTGCGGCGATGAAGCTCTGATCCAGTTTTACGAATCGGCCGCCAACGATGAGGAGCGGGAGCAGATCGCCGGCTTTGCGGCGGAGCTGATCGCCCGCAACCAGCGGCTGGACAAGAGCGCGCCGGACGAGGGTTTGGCGGAAGCGCCGGCGGATCCGGACGACGTGGACATGGACGCCCTGGCCGCGGAGATGGCCGCGCTGGGCTCCCTGACCGGCAGACCGGAGGAAGATACCTTTGCCGCGGATGACAAGGCCGACACCCCGGACCTGGGCGGAGCCGCCGGTCTGGGCCTGATCGCCGCCGGACTCTTCGCCGCCTCCCACGAGCCGGAGGCAGAAGCGGAGCCTGATACGGAGCCGGAAGCGGAAGAAGAGGAAGAGCCGGACGCGGACCGGGCCGCCGCTTTGGACTGGGCCGAGTTGAGCCCCAAAGCGGAAGCGGAGCCGGAAAAAGAATTGGACGGCCTGGGGCTGATCGCCGCCGGTCTTTCCGCCGCTTCCCATGAGCCGGAAGCAGAGCCGGAAGCGGAAGCGGAACCGGTGACCGACATGGCGCCGGAGGATACCGACGAGGCCGCGGACATAGAGCTGGAGCGCATAGAAGATGCTGCCGTTGCAGGACCGGCCGAGCCGGAAGCAGAGGCAGAGCCTGAACCGGAAGCGGAGCCGGAAAAAGAGCTGGACGGCGCTGGCCTGATCGCTGCCGGACTGTTTGCCGGCCTGGCCCATCAGGAGCAGCCGAAAGAGCAGCCCGAACCGGAGGAAGCTCCCGTGGAGGAAGCCCCTGTTGAGGAAGCCCCCGTAGAGGAAGCTCCTGTCGAGGAAGCTCCCGTGGAGGAAGCCCCCACCGAGGAAGCCCCCG
>CAMZIS010000048.1 GCA_947307285.1 uncultured Peptococcaceae bacterium
CTTGCGGGCCAGCTTTTCCCGCAGAGGCGTAGCCGCCCGTTCCACCGCAGCCAGCATTTCTTTTACGCCCTGCTTACGCGCAGCATTGATAGCGGCAGGTACGAAACCCTGCCGTTTATAGTAGGCGAGCCAGCGTTGAGTTGATGAAGGGTCGGCCAGATCGGCCTTGTTCAACAGCAGCAGGTGGCACTTTTTATTAAGATACGGCTGCAGATCCGGGTTGCGGCTGGCCGCCGGTATACGTGCATCCACCACCTCAATGAGCATATCGACTAAAGCCAGATCAGCCTCAAGGTTGCGTTTGCTGCGGGCCATGTGCCCCGGATACCATTGAATTATAGATTCACTCATTATGGCAATAACACTAACGCTCAGTTTTCTGCATACAAAAACCACGCTTAATAAGCGTGGTTTTATTATAACATATACGCCGCCGCGGCGCAAATTGCCGTATCCCAAGCGTACTTTTACCTCCGGTTCATGTGTCGCAGCGACTGCGCCAGGCTTCAACGATCGCTTCTGCCGCCTCGTCGACGTTGAGACTGCCGCTGTCGATCCTGCAGTCGGAAAAGCCGGCATATCTGCTTTCCCAGCTGCAGGCCTGGCTGCTGATGATCTCCGGGGTCACTTTGCCGGAGACCAGCAGGCGATCTCTTTTTTTTGTGATGCGCGAACGTATGACCTCCGGTTTGGCGGTCAGCAGCACAAACCAGCCCTTTTGCGCCAGCATTTTCAGGTTTTCCGGATCCGGAGGCAGAGAGCCGCCGCAGGCGATGACCGTATTATCCTTTTTTGCCAGCTTGGATATAAGAAGCTTCTCCTCGGAGCGGCATCGTATCTCGCCGTGCTTTCTGTATAGTTTAGACAGTTCCATGCCTGTCACCTCTCGGATCTCCTCGTCCGTGTCGGCAAAATCGAAATCCAGCAAGCGGGCGGCCTGTCTTCCGATCACGGTTTTTCCGCTGCCCATAAAGCCGAGCAATACAATATTCGTTTTTTCGGCCATCCACATCCCTCCCGGATGAATTCTATGATAATGAACGGAGTATTATTCGCAGGACGACTGCCTTAACCCTTTATATTTAACTGGTCTTTTTCCGTCAAATACTGCCAAAGCCAGACAACGTTTGTCCTGTTTGCGGGTCTTGCAAAGAATGCATATATAATGTATAATGCATAATATAAACAGTCTCGGAAAGGGCTTCTGATGTATATAGCGTTTACCTACAATACCAAAAATCCCAGCGCCGGCCAGCTTATGCAGGCTATGGCTGCATACATGCAGTCTAAGGGAGCCAAGGTTTTGGAACACGACGGCGAGATCGGCGTCCCTCTGGGCAACATCCATAAATGCGATTTCAGCGGCTGCGACGCTTGTATCTCACTGGGCGGAGACGGTACGCTGCTGGCTACTACCAGAAGAGTGTCGATGTTCGGCGTGCCTTTGTTCGGCGTGAATATGGGTCAGGTCGGTTTTTTGTCCGCGGTGGAAAAAGAGCGGGCATTCGATGCGCTGGACAATTTACTGGCGGGCAATTACACCATTCAGGAACGCCTTATGCTTACGGCTTCCCTGAATCGCGGAGGCAATGTGCTTACCAGCTGCAGCGCTTTCAATGACATTGTTGTCAGCTCCGGCATCAATTCCCGCGCGGTCACCTTGGATCTGTCTATAGACGGAGAGGCCATAAATTCATACAATGCGGACGGCATAATCATTTCTACGCCTACGGGCAGTACGGGCTACTCGCTGTCCGCCGGCGGTCCCATAGTTTTAGAAGATCTGGGCGTGACCTTGATAACACCGGTTTGTCCCCATTCTTTCTTCTCCAGGCCTATCGTGGCGTCGGCCGCCAGCAAAGTTGAGATCATTAACCGCAGTGAAGCCAGCGCAGCTTCTCTTACCGCCGACGGCCAGCACCGTTTTACTCTTGAGTTGGATGACGTGATAACCGTTTCACAGGCTTCCTACTGCGCCCGCATGATACGCTTCAACGGCGACTCTTATTTCCAGCGCATCAAGCGTAAGCTTTACGTCTAAAGAGAGGAGATCTTATTCTATGAAGAATCGTCGGCATAAAATGATCCGCGAGATCGTGGAAAATCAAAATATCGAGACCCAGTTCCAGCTGACCGAGGCCCTGCGCGTCCATGGCTTCAACGTTACCCAGGCCACCATTTCCCGGGATATCAAGGAATTAGGCCTGGTCAAGGTGGCTTCCGGCTCCAACAGTTTCCGCTACGGGTTTCCGCCCGGAATGAATACGATAAGCACATATGAGCGGGCAAAAAGGGTGTTGCACGACAGCCTGCTCAAAGTCGATGTGGGACACGATCTGGTGGTGTTGAAGACCATGCCCGGCATGGCTCAGGGCGTGGGGTCCTGTGTAGATACGCTCGACTGGCCTGAGATCGTAGGAGTGGTTGCCGGCGACGATACGATCTTTGTAGCCGTCGGTGATGATTACGAGCCGCGTCTGTTGGCTGATCGGCTGCGTGAATTGGTTATGTAGATCGGGTGCCATTCAATGCTGTATGAGCTTTATGTTGAGAATATCGCCTTGCTGCGCAAGGTCAGACTGAAACTGTCGCCCGGCATGAACGCTTTGACCGGCGAAACGGGCGCCGGTAAATCCTTGGTAGTCGACGCTGTGTCACTGCTGATCGGAGGCCGCGGTTCGGATGGTTTTATCCGCAGCGGTGAAGATCGGGCAGTGGTTGAGGGCGTTTTTATGCCGCCGTTTCCGGCGGCTTTTTGCCAAGCCCTGGCCGACCAGGCCGATCCTGATGATAATATCATCCTCAGCCGTGAGCTGATCCGCGGCGGCCGTTCTCTGGCGCGCCTGAACGGACGCATCATTCCACTGTCCCGCCTGCGGGAGCTGGGCCGCCTGCTGGTCAATATACACGGGCAGCATGAACATACTCTCTTATTGGAAGAGGAGCGTCAGCTGGCTCTGGTCGACGGCTACGGCGGCGCGGATGCTGCAGCCGCCCTGGAAAAAACAGGCGCAGCCTATTGGGCTATGCGGCAGGCCGAATCTGCCTGGATGGATCACAACGCGCACAGCGAGGCGCGGAAAGAACGCCTGGCGGAGCTGACTGAGATGATCGATGAGATCACGCTGGCCGACCCTAAGCCCGGCGAGGACGAGGCGCTGAAAGAAGAATCGCGGCTGCTGTCTCACGGCGAACGTCTATACTCCCAGACCGATCAGGCTTATGAATTATTATCATGCGGCGGCGGAGCGGTGGAAGCCCTGAACGAGGCTGCCGCCATACTTCGCCAATCCGCTACGGTCGACACTAAGCTGGACGCTTTGGTGCAAAGGATGAGCAGCCTGTTTTACGAGGTGGAAGACGCCGCCAATGAAGTGGCTGCTTATCGGGATCACGTTAATACCGATGCCTGGCGTTTGGAAGAAGTCGAAAGCCGCATCGCCGCATTAGGACGGCTGAGCAAAAGATACGGCGGCAGTATCGACGCGGTCCTGCATACTTTGGAAGAAGCAAAGACGGAACGTCAGGCGCTGGAAGATGAGGACTTTTCGGGGGACCGTCTGGAAAAGGAAAAAGATTCGCGCAGGCGCGAATATGCTGAGGCTGCGGACGTTTTACGGCATATGCGCCAGCGTTCCGCCGAAGAATTAGGCAGGGCCGTAACTGAAGAACTGCATAAGCTCGCTATGGATAAAGCCGAATTCAGCGTGGAGCTAGTGCCGCATGAAGCAAGGAGCAGCGGTACGGAAAACGTGGTCTTTATGATCCGGCCCAATCTGGGCGAGCCCGCGCAGCCGGTGGCCCGCATCGCCAGCGGCGGCGAACTGAGTCGTATAGTCCTGGGGCTAAAGGTCATCCTGTCCCAATTGGATTTCGTGCCGACACTGGTGTTCGACGAGGTCGACACCGGACTGAGCGGCAGCGCGCTGGTCAGCGTGGCGGAGCGTCTGCGCCTGGTCAGCCGCTACGCCCAGACCGTAGCGGTCAGCCACAATCCTATCATGGCGGCGGCGGCCCAGTCCCATATCGTTATAGAAAAGCACGAGGAAGACGGCCGCACCGTTGCCGGTTGTCATGAGCTGGATAAAGATGAAAGACCGCAGGAACTGGCGCGGATGATAGCTGGCGACCGGGCGGGCGCAAGCGCGGTTGCCCAGGCCCGCGACCTGCTGTCACAGTTTGAATAGGAGGCAGAGCATGAATTACCGATTTCTACACAACAATTTAAATGTATTTGATCTCGAAAAATCTCTGGCTTTCTATAAAGAAGCCCTGGGCCTGCAGGTGGTGCGCCGCAAGGAAGCAGCGGACGGCAGCTTCATCCTGGTTTACCTGGGTTATCCCGGGCAGGTGCACCAACTGGAACTGACCTGGCTCCGCGACCGCACCGAACCCTACGATCTGGGCGATAATGAGATACATCTGGCCTTTGAGACCGACGATTATCAGGCGTCATTGGCCAAGCATCAGGACATGGGCTGCGTGTGCTTTATCAATGAGGCCATGGGCATCTACTTTATAGAAGACCCGGACGGTTACTGGCTGGAAATAATACCCAAGCGGTAAAAGTCGAGTAAGAATAAATCTTTTCGGGAGGAACAGAACGTTCCTCCCTTTTATTTTGGCATGAAATGTGCTATATTAATCTAATGAAAGGAAAGCAGCATGAATGAGATCGTGCGCGCTGCAGGCGCCTTTAAACTGCATAGTGATTACGCGCCTACGGGAGATCAACCTCAAGCCATAGAGGAGCTGGTCAACGGGGTGGAAAGGGGCTTGCGGGATCAGGTCCTTTTGGGCGTTACCGGCTCGGGCAAGACCTTTACCATGGCCAACGTGATTGCCAGACTGAATCGCCCTACCCTGGTTATCGCCCACAACAAGACCCTGGCCGCACAGCTCTTCGGTGAATTCAAGGAGTTTTTCCCGGAAAACGCGGTGGAATACTTCGTTTCTTATTACGATTACTATCAGCCGGAGGCCTATATCGCCTCCAGCGATACCTATATAGCCAAGGACTCTTCCATAAACGACGAGATCGAAAAGCTGAGGCATTCTGCAACTGCTTCTCTGCTGACGCGGAGGGACGTGCTGATCGTGTCTTCGGTATCGGCTATCTACGGTCTTGGCGATCCGGCGGACTATCTGGACCTTTCCATGGTGCTCTATCAGGGGATGACGGTCGACCGGGAAACCATACTTCGGCGGCTGGTGGATATGCAGTACAGCCGTAACGAACTGGATTTCCACCGCGGCACCTTCCGTGTCCACGGCGACGTCATCGAAGTCTTTCCTGCCGGCAATACGGATACCGCCATGCGTATCGAGCTGTTCGGCGACGAAGTGGAGCGCTTGACCGAAATCGATACACTGACCGGTGAAGTACAGGACGATCTGCAAAAGCTGTCCGTTTTCCCGGCCAGCCATTATGTCACCAAAGAAGAAAAGCTGCAGCATGCTATCGCTGCGATCAGGCAGGAACTGGCTTCAGAGCTGGTCCGCTTTCGCGAGAAGGGCAAACTGCTGGAAGCTCAGCGACTGGAACAGCGCACTAATTTCGATCTGGAGATGCTGGAGGCGCTGGGGCACTGCTCAGGCATAGAGAACTACAGCCGCCACCTGACCGGCCGCAAAGAAGGGGAGCCGCCATATACATTGCTCGACTATTTCCCGGAGGATTTCCTGGTGATGATAGACGAATCTCACGTTACAGTACCGCAGATACGCGGCATGTACGAGGGTGATCATTCCAGAAAAGAAGAACTGGTGAAATACGGGTTCCGGCTTCCCTCGGCAAAGGACAATCGTCCTTTGCGCTTCGGCGAATTTGAAGAAAGAGTCCACAGGGTAGTCTACGTTTCTGCCACTCCCGGTCCATATGAGATCCAGCGCAAGCAGGCCCTGGTGGAGCAGGTGGTGCGTCCGACCGGTCTGCTGGATCCGGAGATAGACGTGCGGCCTATCAAAGGCCAGATCGATGATCTGCTGCATGAAATACGCCTGCGCAGCGAGAAGGGCCAGCGTGTCCTGGTCACCACTTTGACCAAACGCATGGCCGAGGATCTGACCAAATATCTGGCTGACGCCGGGGTCAAGGTACAGTATCTGCATTCGGATGTGAAGACACTGGAGCGGATGGCCATAGTTCGCGATCTGCGTTTGGGCGTATTCGACGTGCTGGTGGGCATCAACCTGCTGCGGGAAGGCCTGGACCTGCCTGAGGTCACTCTGGTGGCCATCCTGGATGCCGATAAGGAAGGCTTCCTGCTTTCGGAACGCTCTTTGATCCAGACCATAGGCCGCGCTGCCCGCAACAGTGAAGGCCGCGTCATCATGTATGCGGATCATATCACCGACAGCATGCAGGCCGCTATCAGCGAAACAAATCGCCGCCGCCGCAAGCAGCAGGCTTATAATCAGGAGCACGGCATAGTGCCCAAGACTATTGTCAAAGACGTAAAGGATATCATTTCTTCTGTTTTGCCGCAGCAGGCGGAAAAATTCCAGGCAACCTACGGCGGACACAAAGACGGAGCCTTTGGTGTACGCAAGAGCCTGGATGCAGCGAATCTGCGCAAGGGTGAGCGGGAAAAGCTGCTGCGTTCTCTGGAAAAGGAAATGAAAGAAGCGGCCCGCAGGCTGGAATTCGAAGAAGCAGCCCAACTTCGCGACGCCATCATGGAAATACGTTCGGCAGAGAAAGCCAAATGATTTGTCTATTGTAAAGGAGCTAAATGAGTAAAGACTTCATTCAGGTACGCGGAGCGCGTCAGCATAATCTGAAAAATATCGACGTCGATATACCCCGGGATAAACTGGTGGTGCTGACCGGCCTGTCCGGCAGCGGTAAAAGCAGCCTGGCCTTTGATACGATATATGCAGAAGGACAGCGACGTTATGTAGAATCCCTGTCTTCCTATGCCCGGATGTTCCTGGGCCAGATGACAAAGCCGGACGTGGATCAGATCGACGGTCTGTCGCCGGCTATTTCCATAGATCAAAAATCAACTTCTCACAATCCCCGTTCCACTGTTGGCACGGTCACCGAGATCCATGATTATCTGCGTTTGCTGTACTCCAGAGCCGGCCATCCACATTGCCCCAGGTGCGGCAAGCCCATCAGCCGTCAGAGTATAGATCAGATGATCGACGCCGTATTCCAGTGGCCGGAAGGCAGCAGGCTGCATTTGATGGCTCCTTTGGCCCGGGGACGGAAAGGGGAGTACCAGAAGACCTTCGCTGATATGAAAGCCAAGGGCTTCGTGCGGGTCAGGGTAGACGGCGAGCTGCGTGAGCTGTCGGAAGATATAAAGCTTGCCAAGAACATCAAGCACAGTATAGAACTGGTGGTGGATCGTATCGTCCTGCGTGCCGATAGCCGCAAGCGGCTGGCCGATTCCCTTGAGTTATGCCTGTCCATGGGCGGCGGGCTGGCACTGGTAGCTGCGGAGTTGCCGAATAAGAGTCGTGAGGAAACACTGTTCTCTCAAAATCTGGCCTGCCCGGACTGCGGCGTCAGCATAGAGGAGCTGTCGGCCCGTATGTTCAGTTTCAACAATCCCTACGGGACCTGTCCCGAATGCGGCGGTCTGGGCTTTTCCCAGTATATCGACGAACGCCTGATGATAAACGATGAAAACCTGACCCTGCGCCAGGGCGGTCTGCTTCCCATCGCTGATAACCAGCAAGGCTGGTATTTCCGGCATATCGAGGCGATATCAAAAGCACATGGGTTTTCTCTGGATGTGCCTATCAAAGATCTGCCGCGCAAGGCCTTGGACG
>CAMZIS010000049.1 GCA_947307285.1 uncultured Peptococcaceae bacterium
AACCATGATTTGCTTCCGGCAGGGGACTGTGTTATACTTTAATTTACACGGGATGAAACGCCCTCCCCTTAAAGAAAGGAACGACAATGGGACTTTTCAGCAGATTTCTCGACGATAACGCCAGAGATATCAAAAAATATACCAAAGTGCTCAATGTGATCAATTCTCTGGAACGCGAGGCCCAGAAGTGCAGCGACGAAGAACTGGCCGCCCGCACCGGAGAATTCCGCCGCCGCCTGGAAAACGGGGCTGACGTCAAAGACCTGCTGCCGGAAGCCTTCGCCACCGTGCGCGAGGCCGCCTGGCGGGCCCTCTCAATGCGCCACTTCGACGTACAGCTCATCGGCGGCATGGTCCTGTCCGACGGCCGCATCGCCGAGATGCGTACCGGCGAAGGCAAGACCCTGGTGGCCACCGCACCGGCGTACCTGCATGCCCTGGACGGCAAAGGGGTGCACGTGATCACGGTCAACGACTATCTGGCCACCCGCGACAGCGAATGGATGGGCCGGGTCTACCGTTTCCTGGGACTGGATACAGGCCTGATCGTCCACGGCTTGACCAGCGACGTCAAGCAGAAAGCCTATGCCGCGGACATCACCTACGGCACCAACAACGAATTCGGCTTCGATTACCTGCGGGACAACATGTGCTTCCGCAAGGAAAACATGGTGCAGCGGCCCCTGCATTACTGCATCGTGGACGAGGTCGACTCCATCCTCATCGACGAGGCCCGCACCCCGCTGATCATTTCCGGTCCCAGCTCCAAACCCACGGAGATGTATTACACCGCCGCCCGGGTGGTGCCCATGCTCCGGGAAGAGCAGGACTATACCGTCGACATCAAGACCAAGCAGGTGGCCCTGACCGAAGAAGGCGTGGCCAAGGTGGAAAAGGCCATCGGCATCGACAACCTCTACGATCCCAAAAACACCGAGGTCAGCCACCATATCAACCAGGCCCTGAAAGCCCAGGTCATCTTCAAGAAGGACCGGGATTACGTGGTCAAGGACGGTCAGGTCATCATCGTCGACGAGTTCACCGGCCGCCTCATGTTCGGCCGCCGCTATTCCGAAGGTCTGCACCAGGCTATCGAAGCCAAGGAAAAGGTGGAGATAAACCGGGAAAGCCAGACTTTGGCCACCATCACCTTCCAGAACTATTTCCGCATGTACGACCTGCTGGCCGGCATGACCGGCACCGCCAAGACGGAAGAGACGGAATTCCAGAAGATCTATCATTTCGACGTGGTGGAGATCCCCACCAACCTGCCCAGCCGCCGCAAGGACTATCCCGACGTGATCTACCGCACCGAGGCCGGCAAATTCAACGCCGTGGTGGACGAGATCGAGCAGGAGCATGAAAAGGGCCGTCCCGTGCTGGTGGGCACCGTGTCCATCGAAAAATCCGAGCTGGTCTCCCGCCTGCTGAAACGGCGCGGCATCGAGCATAACGTGCTGAACGCCAAGTACCACGAAAAAGAGGCCCAGATCGTGGCCCAGGCCGGCCGCAAAGGCGCCGTCACCATCGCCACCAACATGGCCGGCCGCGGCACCGACATCGTGCTGGGCGGCAGCCCGGAGGGCCTGGCCACCGCCGATATCCTCAGCCATCCGGACATCGAATACTCCAACGAAGAACGGGCCGCTCTCATCGCCATGTATAAAGAGCAGTCCAAGGCCGAGCACGAGGAAGTGGTGGGCCTGGGCGGCCTGCACATCATCGGCACAGAGCGTCACGAGGCCCGCCGCATCGACAACCAGCTGCGCGGCCGCGCCGGCCGTCAGGGCGACCCCGGCTCCACCCGCTTTTTCCTTTCTATGGAAGACGATCTGATGAAGCGCTTCGGCGGCGAACGCCTGGGCAGCATCATGGACCGGGTAGGGGTGGACGATTCCCTGCCCATCGACGCGGCGCTGGTCTCCAGTTCCATCGAAAAAGCCCAGAAACGGGTGGAGGAACGCCATTTCGACACCCGCCAGAGCGTACTGGAATATGACGACGTCATGAACCAGCAGCGCGAGCTTATCTATTCCGAACGGCGCAAGGCCCTGCTGGAGGACGACGTCCACGATTCCGTGCTGGGCATGATGGACGCGGCGGTGGACCTGATCGTGGGCCGCTATTCCGCCGAATCCCACTTCCCCGAGGACTGGGACCTGGCGGCCCTGCTGCGGGACATGGCTTCCTATCTACCCCAGGATCTGCCCACGGAAGACCAGCTCAAAGAGATGTCCAAGGACGAGGTCTTCGACTTCTTCAAGGAAAAGATGCAGGCCCGCTACGCCCTGCGCGACGAGGAGCTGGGCATCGACCGGCGCAAGCTGCTGGAGCACGCCGTCATATTGCAGGTGGTGGACGGCAAGTGGATGGATCACCTGGACGCCATGGATCAGCTGCGTCAGGGCATCGGCCTCCGCGCCATCGGCCAGCTCAATCCTTTGAACGAATACAAGAAAGAGGCCTTCGACATGTTCGAGGCCATGGTCCAGGATATCCAGCTGGACGTCACCCGCCTCTGCCTGCTGGCCCAGATCACGGAGCGGCCGGAGGAGCGCAAGAACCTGTCCTCCAACCACGACGGCAGCGCCCCGGCCAAACGTCAGCCCATCCGCAAGGCCCCCGCGGAAAAGGTGGGCCGCAACGACCCCTGCCCCTGCGGCAGCGGCAAGAAATATAAGAACTGCTGCGGCAGATGACACTGTGCCGCGATATTACTGGTGCTTTTATGAAATACAGATTACCGGCTGCCGATGATCGACAGATACTGAAAGAATATGTCGAAGAGCATTACGCCAACGGCGAAAGAAGCATCAGCGCCAGCTTAGGCCTGACCGGTACGGATTATGATGCTTGGGTAGAAAAGGTCAACCGCAACAGTAAGGAGTCGGATGACGATTGGGGCAGGTACTATCTGTATTTAGCCTTTGACGACAGCGACAGGCTGATCGGTCTGTTGCATATCAGGTTCGACCTGAGCTGCGCCTTGCGGGAAGAATACGGCGATATCGGCTATGGCGTGCGTCCTGCGGAACGAAGAAAGGGCTATGCCACGGAAATGCTGCGTTACGCTCTGGATGTGTGTCGGGAAAAGGATATGCGATACGCCGTTTTGGGCTGTTATGAGAACAACATCGGCTCAAATAAGACCATAATCAACAACGGCGGCGTTTTGTTCAGGCAGGATACGGAGAAAAAAGCGCTCAGCGAGCACTGGGAGATCGAACTGAAAAGGAATTATTACAAAATCGGATTTGACGGCAGGGAAGGTCAGGCGTGAACGAATATATCAACCTGGGGCCGGACAACATCGAAGAAGAGCATCTGTGCTGCGCCATCGGCGACCCCAAGCATCAGGCAGGCGTGGCTCGCAAAAAGGAGTGGCTGAAAGACCGCTTCAAAGACGGACACGTTTTCCGCAAGCTGAACGCCAGAGGAAAGACCTTCATCGAGTACGAGCCGGTGGAGACCGCCTGGGCGTCCGTGACCGGCCAAAACTACGAGTATATCTACTGCCTGTGGGTGGCCGGCAGCTTCAAGGGCAAAGGCATAGGCCGGGAACTGCTGACCTACGCCATAGACGACGCCAAAAAACAGGGCAAAAGCGGGCTGTGCGTGCTGACTTCCCGCAAGAAAAAGCCGTTTTTGAGCGAAAAGAAATTTTTTGAGCATTTCGGCTTCAAAGCGGTGGACGGCATAGGGGACTACGAATTGCTGGCCCTGGCCTTCGACGATGGCGAAACGCCCCGCTTTACGGACAGCGCCCGCGCCATGAAGATAGCGGATGAGGGATTTACCGTCTATTACAGTCCCCAGTGCCCCTATGTGGAATATGAGGTGAAAGAGCTGACCGACTACGCCAAAGATAACGGCATAAAGCTCAGCTTCATCGCCGTCGATTCGCCGGAAAAGGCCAAAAACGCGCCCTGCGTGTTCAATAACTGGGCCAATTTCTACAAAGGCGAGTTCGTTTCCAACACTATTTTGAACGCCAATTCCTTTGCCAAACTGATACAAAAGTAAACGCCGTAACAGAAAAACGCTGCCCCGGCGGCAGTGAACACAGATAGAGGAGGAAACCATGTTAGAAGAATTACGCCCCCAGCTTGCCGACGCCAGAGAACGCCTGTCCGCCTTAAGGAGGTCTCTTTGACGTCGAAGGTAAGCTTGAAGCCATTGCCGCCATGGAGGAACAGACCATGGCTCCGGATTTCTGGGACGACCGCGACGCCGCCCAGGAGCTGATGAGCAAGATCAACCGCCGCCGCGAGGTGGTCAAAGCCTACCAGAACACCGAGGCTCTGGCCGACGAGGCGGAGACCGCCGTGGAGCTGGCTTTGGAAGAAAACGACGAGGACTTTGCCGCCGAGGCGGAGGCCGCTGCCCGCCGCTTCATCAAGGAGCTGGATTCCCTGGAGCTGTCCCAGCTCCTGTCCGGCGAATACGACGCCAACAACGCCATCCTCACCCTGCACGCCGGCACCGGCGGACTGGAGGCCCAGGACTGGGCCGGCATGCTCCAGCGCATGTACACCCGCTGGGCGGAGCGCCGGGGCTTCAAGATGGAGCTGCTGGACGAGCTGCCGGCTGACGAAGGCGGCATCAAAAGCGCCACCCTGGGCATCTACGGCCTCAACGCCTACGGCTACCTTAAATGCGAGCGCGGCGTGCACCGTCTGGTGCGCATGTCCCCTTACGACGCCGCCGGCCGCCGCCACACCAGCTTTGCCAGCGTGGACGTGTCGCCCCAGGTCAGCAACGATAACGAGATCGTCATCGACCCGGACGAGATCCGCATCGACACCTTCCGTTCTTCCGGCAAGGGCGGGCAGAAGGTCAACAAGACCGACTCCGCCATCCGCATCACCCATCTGCCCACCGGCATCGTGGTCTCCTGCCAGAACGAACGCTCCCAGTTCCAGAACAAGGCCGTGGCCATGCAGATGCTCCAGTCCAAGCTGCTGGAGATCAAGCTGCGGGAACGGGAAGCCGAAATGAGCGCCCTGAAAGGCGAACAGAACGAGATCGCCTGGGGCAGCCAGATCCGCTCCTACGTGTTCCAGCCCTACCGTTTGGTCAAGGATCACCGCACCGGCTACGAGATGGGCAACACCGACGCGGTGATGGACGGCGACATCGACGGCTTCATCAACGAATACCTGCGCCAGTTCGCATGCCGTTAGTCTGTGGGCTAAGGCCCATGTGCAGACTAAGGCGGCGAGTATAAAACGTTGGGCCTGTCGGCCCAAGTTGGCGAGTTTTCCGCCTGCGGCGGAAAACATCGCGGCCCTGCGGCGAAATACATCGCGGGCTGCTTCATCTATCGCAAAGTATTGTGTCTGACTATGCTTACGAGTTTGTTCATAATATAAATCCATGGAGGTAACGTGATGCGTACCGAAGAATACGCCGCTGCCATGCGGCGGGAGATCATCCGCATGCTGGCCGCCGCCGGCAGCGGGCATCCGGGCGGCTCCCTCTCCGCCACGGATATCATGGCCGTGCTTTTCAATGAGGAACTGCGGATCGACCCGAAGGACCCCCGGGACCCGAACCGGGACCGTTTCGTCCTGTCCAAGGGCCACGCCGCGCCCGCCCTCTACGCGGCCCTGGCTTTGAAGGGCTATCTGCCAGTGGAGCAGCTGACCGACCTGCGCAAGCTGGGCAGCCCCCTGCAGGGCCATCCCGACGCCAACAAGCTGCCCGGGGTGGACGTGAGCACCGGTTCCCTGGGTCAGGGCCTGTCCCAGGCCTGCGGCATGGCTATCGCCGGTAAGCTGGACAATAAGGATTACCGCGTCTATGCCGTCTGCGGCGACGGCGAACAGCAGGAAGGCCAGATCTGGGAAGCCGCCATGCTGGCCGCCCACTATAAGCTGGACAACCTCACCGCTTTCGTGGACCACAACCATCTGCAGATCGACGGCGACATCGAAAAAGTCCTGTCTCCCGAACCTCTGGCCGACAAATGGCGGGCCTTCGGCTGGCACGTCATCGAGATCGACGGCCACGACCTGGCCGCCATCCGCGCCGCCATCGACGAAGCCAAGACCGTAAAAGGCCAGCCCACCATGATCGTGGCCGAAACGGTCAAGGGCAAAGGCGTCAGCTTCATGGAAAACCAGGCCTCCTGGCACGGCTCCGCGCCCAACGCGGAACAGGCCGCCCAGGCCCTGCACGAATTAGGGGAGGGTTGAGCGATGAGCGAAAAGATCAAAATGGCCACCCGCGAGGCCTACGGTAAAGCCCTGGCTGCTTTGGCCCCGGAAATGCCCGAACTGGTCGTGCTGGATGCGGACCTCTCCGGTTCCACCAAGACCAAGGAATTCGCCAAGGTGGCGCCGGAACGCTTCTTCAACTGCGGCATCGCCGAAGCTGACATGATCGGCGTGGCCTGCGGCCTCGCCTCCTGCGGTAAAGTTCCCTTTGCCAGCTCCTTTGCGGTGTTCGCCGCCGGACGCGCTTTTGAACAGATACGCAACTCCGTCTGCTACGGCAAGCAGAACGTGAAGATCGCCGCCACCCATGCCGGCATCACCGTAGGCGAGGACGGCGGCACCCATCAGGCTATCGAGGATATCGCCATCATGCGCTCTTTGCCCGGCATGACGGTGCTCGTCCCCTCCGACTGGGTGCAGGCTATGTGGGCCGTGCGTGCTGCGGCGGAGTATAAAGGCCCGGTCTATCTGCGACTGGGCCGTCTGGCCGCGCCTCAGGTATATGAAGAAGACCGGAAATTCGAATGGGGCAAGGGCCTGCTGGTGAGACCGGGCAAAGATATCGTCATCTTCGCCTGCGGCATGATGGTCTCGGAAGCCCTGACCGCCGCCGAGCTGCTGGCTGCGGAGGGGGTCGACGCCGCCGTGGCCGATATCTTCTCCATCAAGCCCCTGGACCGCGAATTCGTGCTGGAACAGGCCCGCAAATGCGGCGCTGTTCTCAGCGTGGAAGAGCATACCGTCCTGGGCGGTCTTGGTTCCGCTGTGGCGGAGACTCTGGCCGAAGCCGGGCTGGGACTGCCTTTCGCCCGCCTGGGCCTGCAGGATCAGTTCGGTCAAAGCGGCAAGCCGGCGCAGCTGCTCCAGCACTACGGTCTGGACGGAGCCTCCATCGCGGCGCAGGTCAAAGCGCTGCTGGCCCGGAAATAAGACCCGATTCCAGAATGTCATATCGAATAAGCGGACGGAAGTATCATCTTCCGCCCGCTTTTTTATGCGGCGGCAGAGACATAATAGGCCAGGCTCATAATAAAATGAACTGAAACAGAAAGGAGCTGATCCGTTATGTTATGGCGCTATATCCTGCCGGTGGTCGCCGGCCTGTTCCTGGTGCTGCTGGCCTGTCTGCTGCCGGAACGCTTCCTGCGCGGAGCGTTCCGTCTGGTCCTGAACGCTGCCACCGGACTGGCCTTATTGCTGCTGCTCGATAACTTCACCGCTCTCGCCCTGCCGCTGAACGCCCTGACCCTGGCCGTAGGCTCGCTGCTGGGCGCGCCGGGGGTGGCCGCCGTTGCCGCGATAGCCGCGATTTGAGCAGGCAGCGGTGATGTTTTATTTGCCTGCGGCGTTATGTTTATTGACATCGCCGGCCTTTGGTGATAAATTAATATTATAGTTTGGTAGTTTCATAGTGTTCTTTAGCTGACGTGGCTGAAGGCGGTCTCACCGCTTTTCCGCTGTGCGTATCAGTATCCTGCGAAGTGTTCCTGACGAAGAAA
>CAMZIS010000050.1 GCA_947307285.1 uncultured Peptococcaceae bacterium
ATGTTCGGGGACATTGCCAAGTATGAGGCAGAGGAGTTCTTCCGCTCTCATCAGCAAGGCCTGCTGCAAACGCCGTCCTGCAATTACGACCTGACAGTCTTCGCCGTGATGTGGGGCGACGCCTACGACCAAACCATCTACTCTCTGGCCGAAAGGACCAGCATACCCCATACGGAGATGATGCTCCGCTTCGCGGCGGAACACGCCATGTGGTACGACGCCGCCTCCGTGCCGGACGTGCAAAGGGGAAAGATCGTGGTCCTGTCCACCTGCGCGGACGCCTATACCAACGGGCGTTTGCTGCTGTTTTGCTCCGCCGTCCCGCGGGAGAGACCGCTGTCCGGAGAGGAAACGGAGCCGCCGGTGCACCGCACCCCGGTGGGCCACGGGGAAAACAAGTGGTCTCTGCTGGACCTGTGCTGTACGGCGCTGACCGTGCTCATCCTGCTGCCACTGACCTATATCCGAAAGAAGTACCGCCAGATCGGCTATTCCCGCCGCACCGCGGATTCCCTGGCAAAGCTTGAGCACGAAGATCCGCTGGTCATAAAGACCGTCGCGGAACTGGGGCCGGACTACATCCCCGGCGTCATCAAGACGCTGCGCGGCTTCCACCGCCGTCTGCTGGCGGGTACGGCGCTGGAGACGGCGCTTACCGCCGGGATCATAGTTTTACTGCTGCTGACCCAGGACTTCACCTGCCCCATGACCCTGATCGACAAATGGACGCCGCTGTTCCTGGCTCTGGCGACGGTGGCCTGGCTCACGGACTATATCTGCTTCCGCTACCGGGGAAACAAGCCGCCCACAGCGGAGAAAAAAGAATCTACTGCGCCGAAGGCGCAATAACGGCAAGACATTCACTGACGACGAACCGAAAAGCAGCCTGCACAGGCTGCTTTTTTGGTATGCAGGAAGGAATAAGAAAAGGGGGAGCAGAAATCTAAAGCAACAGAAACACAGACACCCAGTGACAGATACAGAGGAGGATAGGCGATGAGTCATACTTACGGCGGAAGCGCCTTTTGGAACGGTCCCGACGCGGCCCACCGGCGGGTGATGATGAAAGCCGCGGGCTACGGCGACAAGGACATCCGCACCAAGCCCCACATCGGCGTGCCCAATTCATTTTTGGAGGGCTCTCCCGGCACCGCCCACCTGCGGCAGATCGCGGAAGCGGTCAAGCAGGGCATCTGGGCCGCCGGCGGCATCCCGGTGGAATTCGGCATCCCCGCCACCTGCGGCAACATCCCCAACGGCGTGGAGGAAATGAAGTACGAGCAGGTGATGCGGGACATCGTCTGCATGTCCATCGAGGCCGTGAGCAAGGTGCAGCAGTTCGACGGTCTGTGCATCATCGCCTCCTGCGACAACATCATCGCCGGCTGCTATCAGGCGGCGGCCCGGCTGGACATACCGGCCATGATCGTCACCGGCGGCTGTATGTCCGCCGGCAGCCACAACGGCCGTCAGGTGGTGGAGGCCGACATCGACGTGGCCCGTTTTTCCGGCCAGGGCGAGGAGCAGCTGTTCGAGATGGAAGAGAACGTGTGCCCCACCTGCGGCGCCTGTCCCTCCATGGGCACGGCCAACACCATGCAGCTGATGGGCGAGATCTTCAATCTGGTGCTGCCCGGCACCTCCTGCATCCCGGCGGTGGAGAGCCTGAAGATACGCCGCTCCCGGGAGGCCGGCTCCTACATAGTGGAGATGGTGAAAAAGGGCATCACCCCCTCCCAGCTCATCACCCGCGAGACCCTGCTCAACGCCATCATGTTCGATATGGCCATCGCCGGCTCCACCAACGCTCTGCTGCACATCCTGGCCCTCTCCTACGAGCTGGGGCTGGGCATCACCATGGCGGACTTCGAGAAATACGCCAAAGAGATACGCTGCATCGTGGGGGTCATCCCCAGCGGGCCCTATACCATAGTCGACCTCTACCACGCCGGCGGCGCCCTGGCGGTCATGAAAATGCTGGAGAGCAGGATATTCAAGGACGTGCCCACCATGACCGGCATCACCTGGGGCGAACTTTTAAAGGCGGTGCAGGTGGAAAGCTCGGACCTGATCCGCAGTCTGGATAAGCCCCTCTACGACCTGCCCGGATTGCAGATTCTCCGGGGCAACCTGGCGCCGGAGGGGGCCATCATCCGGCCCACCGGCGTGCCCGAGGAAATGCGGGTCTTCCGGGGCCGCGCCAAGTGCTTCGACAACGACACCAAGGCTTATCAGGCCATCGTAGCGGGGCAGATCGTGCCCGGCGACGTCATAGTCATGCGCTACGAAGGCTGCAAGGGCGCCCCCGGCATGAAGGAGCTGATGCTTTCCAACGACGCGTTGGTGGCCCGGGGCCTGCACAAGAGCGTGGGTCTGGTGACCGACGCCCGCTTTTCCGGCTTCAGCCACGGCGCCCTGGTGGGCCATGTTTCCCCCGAAGCCTACGACGGCGGCGCGATAGCCCTGGTGGAGGACGGCGACTTTATCACGGTGGACACCTTCAAAGGCCTGGTGCAGCTGGAGGTCTCTGACGAAGTGCTGGCCGAACGCCGTAAAAACTGGGTCTGCCCGCCCCTGAAGGAGCAGAAGGGCTGCCTGAACATCTTCGCCCGCACCTGCCGGCCCGCCCACGAGGGCGGCGCCATGCAGCCCTGGTAACATCAGAAAGGACTGTTTCGGCTATGAAAAGCAAGCGCACCGTGTTCACGGTGGACGCCCACACCATGGGCGAACCCCTGCGCCTTATCGTGGGCGGCTTCCCTAACCTCATCGGCAATACCATCCCGGAGAAGCGGGAATACTTCATCCGGCACTACGACCATCTGCGCCGGGCCCTGATGCAGGAGCCCCGGGGCCACAAGGACATGTTCGGCTGTCTGCTGACCCCGCCCTGCCGGGAGGACGCGGACGTCGGCGTCATCTTCATGCACGGCGAAGGCTATCACAATATGTGCGGCCACGGCACCATCGCCGTCAACACCATTTTGGTGGAGACCGGCATGGTGGAGGTGAAGGAGCCGGAGACCGTAATCCGCATGGAGGCCCCGGCCGGTCTGGTCACGGTCCGCGTCAAGGTGGAGGACGGCTGCGCCAGACAGGTCTCCTTCGAGAACGTGCCCGCCTTCCTCTACAAAGAAGACGTGACGGTAGACGTGCCGGAACTGGGGAAAGTGAAGATGGACGTCGCCTTCGGCGGCAGCTTTTTCGCCATCGTGGACAGCGCGCAGCTCAAGATAGACATCGCCCCGGAGAACGCCTCCCGCCTGACCGAGATAGGCATGGCCATCATCCGCGCCGCCAACCAGCAGATAGAGGTGCGCCATCCTCTGCTTCCCCACATCAAGACCATCGACCTGTGCGAGATCTGGGGCCCGCCCAAATCGCCGGAGGCCCGGCTGCAGAACATCACCGTCTTCGACGGCCAGGTGGACCGTTCGCCCTGCGGCACCGGTACCAGCGCCAAGGTGGCCACTCTGTGGGCCAAGGGGCAGCTGGCATTGAACGAGCCCTTCGTCTACGAAAGCGTGATCCGCACCAAATTCACGGGGCGGGCGCTCCGGGAGACCACTGTCGGGCCTTACCGGGCCGTCGTGCCGGAGATCACCGGCAGCGCTTATATCACGGGCTACAGCCAGTTCCTCATCGACGACGACGATCCCGTGAAATACGGCTTCCGTCTGGGCTGACCGTACGTACGCAAAAAGGCGCCGGCTGCAGAAGCCGGCGCCTAAGTTTTATATCATAACAATAAAACACCGGCCCGCGCAGGGCCGGTGCTGTTTTTCAGTTGAAGACGAACATGGTGAAGGAGGGCCAGTAGGTGACCATAGCCAGCACCACGAAGAGGGCCAGGATGAACCAGACCATGTACTTCATCATCTTGCCGATGGACACGCCGGAAATGGCGGAGGCCACGAACAGGTCGATGCCGTAGGGCGGGGTGCAGAAGCCGATGGCCAGGTTCATGGTGATGAGCACGCCGAAGGTGACCGGGCTCATGCCCAGAGAGGTGACCACCGGCAGCAGGATGGGGGCCAGGATGATGGTGGCCGGGATATTGTCCACCAGACAGCCCACGATCAGCAGGAAGATGTTGATGATGACCAGCAGCAGTATCTGGTTGTTGCTGATCTGCAGCATGGCGGCCGCCAGCTGGCGCGGGATGCCGGCCAGGCTGAGATAGGCGGCAAAGGCCGAGGACAGGCCCACCATGAAGGTGGTGGCCCCGTTCACCACGATGGTGCTTTTCAGGGCGGCGTAGGTGGACTTGCGATCCAGCTCGTGATAGACGAAACGGCCCACGATGTAGGAATAGACCACGCTGATCACCGCGGCTTCCGTAGGCGTGAAGTAGCCGGAATAGATGCCGCCCAGGATGATGACCGGCGACAGCAGGGCCCAGAAGGCTTTTTTGAAGGTGACCCAGACCGCCCGCAGGCTGAAATCCCGGGTCTCGCCCTTGAAGCCTTCTTTTTTACTGATCATAAAGCAGGCGATCATCAGGGCCACGCCCATGGCGATGCCGGGCAGGAGGCCGGCCCGGAACAGGTCGGTGATGGAGGTGCCGGTGGCCACGCCGTAGATGACGAAGGGGATGCTGGGCGGGATGATGACGCCGATGGTGCCCGCCGCGGCACAGATGCCGGCGCTGAAGCCTTCGGCGTAGCCGTGTTCCTTCATGGCCGGGATCATGAAGGAGCCCACCGCCGAGGTGGTGGCCATGGCGGAACCGGAGATGGCGGCGAAGAACATGCAGGTGATGGTGCTGACCATGGCCAGGCCGCCGGTGATGAAGCCCATGAAGGTATCGAAAAAGTCCAGGATGCGCTTGGCGATGCCGCCGCGGCTCATCAGGTTGCCTGCCAGCATGAAGAAGGGCACGGCCATCAGGGGGAAGGAATCGCAGCCGGTGACCGCCTTCTGCGACACCATGAGCAGGGGCACAGTGCCGTCGCCGGTGAACATGAGGGCGATGATGGTGGCGATGCCGATGGAATAGCCGATGGGCACGGTCAGCAGCAGCAGCACGAAAAAGCTGGTGAACAGCACGGCAGCCTGCATTACTCACCGCCTCCTTCCTCGTCCTGCGGGAGCTCAGTAGACAGTATTTCCGCCGCGGCTTCTTCCGCCTCAATGGCGGCGGCCTCCGCCGCGTCCGGCAGGACGGGGCTCGCTCCCTTGCCGCGCAGGAAGCGCACGTCAGCCGCCACCTGGCCGATGAGGCGCAGGCAGAGGATGAAGGCGGACAGGGGCAGCACGGCGTAGACGATGTACAGCGGCAGACGCATGGCGCCGGAGACGTTGTTGCGGACGAACATCTGCCGCACCAGCTCGCTGCCGTTCACGACCAGGAAGATGTTAAAGGCGATGAGGATAAGGGTAGCTACGAGATCGATGGCGGCCCGGAACCTTTCCCCCTTGAAAAAGTTGAACAGCAGCTCCACCCTGATATGCTGTTTCTCCTTCTGGGCAATGCTGACGCCCAGCCAGATCTGCCAGATGAAGATATAGCGGGTCAGCTCCTCGCTCCAGGTCAGGGAATTGTTGAAGACGGAGCGCATGATGATCTGCGCGAAAATGATCAGCGTGGTCAGAACCAGGCTGGCGCAGAGCATATACTCGTCCAGCTTATCGTAGCCGTAGATAAGCTTTTTTAAACATCCGTCCTGCATCACAGCGGGCTGCTCCTTTCAAAAAGCGGAAATACGGGACGGACGTGCATCCGTCCGCCCCGTATGCGCAGACTGTCAGATCAGTTGTTGAAGGACTCGGCCAGATCGAAGATCTCCGTGCCCCATTCGGCCTTGTACTGATCGTACATGGGCTGGATCTTGTCGACGAACTGCTGATACTGCTCGTCGGTCAGGTAGTTGACCTCCATGCCCTCGGCTTCGAGCTTTTCAACGATGTCTTCGTTGTCGGCCAGCTCGGTGGCGCGCTGACGCTCCACGAAATCGGCGCAGCATTCCTCCAGGATGGCGCGGTCCTCTTCGCTGAGGCCTTCCAGCCAGGCCTCGTTGGTGAGGATGGGCAGGAAGTTATGGACGTGAGCGTCCATGGACAGGTATTTCTGGACCTGCTGGAAACCGGAAGCGTAGATCAGCGTGGGCGGGTTTTCCTGGCCCTGGACCACGTTCTGCTGCAAAGCGGTGTAGAGCTCGGAGAAGCTCATGGGAGTGGGGTTGGCGCCCAGGGTCTCATACATGGTGATGAACACGGGGGAGCTCATGACGCGCATCTTCAGACCGGCCAGGTCCTCCGGAGTGTAGATGGGACGCACGTTGTTGGTGGTGCTGCGGGGGCCGTTGTAGATGTAGCCCAGGGAAACGAAGCCGTTGCCGGCGATCCATTCGTCGATCTGCTCGCCCAGGGCGCCGTCCAGAGCGTCGAAGGCGGACTGAGCGTCGTTGAACAGGTAGGGCATATCGAGGATGCCGATGCGTTCGTCATAAGCGGTCAGGACCGAGGTGGAAGGCAGAGCCATCTGGATGGTGCCCATGGCTACCGCTTCGCACAGTTCCTCGTCGCCGCCCAGCTCGGCGTTGGGGAAGATCTCCACGCTGATGCGGCCTTCGGTCTTGCTTTCCAGCTCGTCCTTGAACACCAGCAGTTCCTTATGGACGGAACGGTCTTCCGCTTCCACGTGGCCGATCTTGAGGACGATGGGCTCGGTAACGGCGGAGCTTTCGCCTTCGTCGGACGACTCGTCGCTGCCGGCACCGCCGCCACAGGCCGCCAGGACCAGGGCCATGACCAGTACCAGGATCAGTAACAGTGCTTTCTTCATTTTTCTCCTCCTTGATGATTTGTTGTCATGATGCAGTTTTTTCAGCGACCCTTGTTGCTCCGGCCCTTGCCCGGGCGGGCGGTCGCGTTGAAAACACAGCCGGTCGCTTTAGTACTCTACCATTATAGAGTACTAAAGAACGATTCTCAACCACAATCTTGTTCCCATGAGATTTTTTTTTGCAATACCGAAGTTGCATGAACGAAAATATGACTGGTCTGAACAAAAACCGCCCGCATTTGGCTTTTCGCTGACGCCAAAAGTCAGGGCCGGCGCACATTGACAAGGCCCGCTTTTTATATTATACTTTACTGAGAATAATTGTACAGTGCACATATCGATGCAATATGCGGCCCAGACCGCCGCGGCACTGCTTTGTTCTTTTCAAAAAAGGCTATCTTAAGGAGGAAACATCATGAAACTCAGCGCCAGAAATCAATTCGCCGGTAAAGTCGTCAAAATCAACGAAGGCGCCGTCAACGGCATCGTCACCCTCGACGTGAACGGCACGCCCGTCAGCGCCACCATCTCCCTGGCCGCCATCAAGGAGCTGGGCCTGGAACCCGGCAAGGCGGCCTACGCCGTCATCAAGGCCACCGAAGTCATGGTAGGCAAAGGCGCCCACCTGCCCCTCAGCGCCCGCAACCAGTTCCCGGGACAGGTGCTTGCCGTGGAAAAGGGCGCGGTGAATTCCATCGTCAAAATGTCCGTGCTGGGCGGCAACACTCTTTCCGCCACCATCAGCAACGCCGCCGTGGCCGAGCTGGGCCTGGCCCCGGGAGAAGAAGCTCTGGCCGTCATCAAAGCCACTTCCGTCATGATCGGCGTAGACTGACAAGCAACCGCAAAAGGCCGGAGAGCGTATCAGCTCCCCGGCCTTTTTCTTTCGTTTCAGATCG
>CAMZIS010000051.1 GCA_947307285.1 uncultured Peptococcaceae bacterium
TCAACATCCGCCTGGGCGTGCTTTCCGGCGTGCTCCCGTCCTGCGTAGAGTACTACTTCGGCCTGCAGAGCAAAGGCACCATCGCCGAAGGAGCGAAGCTTTCCATGACGGCGGAGCCCCTGCGCATCCGCTGCCGCGCCTGCGGAGCGGAAAGCGCCTCCGACAGCACTCTGCTTGCCTGCCCCGTCTGCGGCAGCGAGGATTTCCAGCTGCTGTCGGGTCGGGAATACTACGTTGAATCCCTGGTCGCGGAGTGACCGGGTATTGATAAATAACATGGCGGCTCCCTGTTTTGCAAGCGGAGCCGCAGAGCGAATATTTCAAGGGGGTGTGAGTTTGCGTAAGACGACCTTTCCCAAGGTGGCGGCGACATTCGTCGTGTGCTATGCCTTCTGGATCCTCGTCACCTGGTCCCTGGCGGCCCAGGAGCTGATCGCCGGAGCCGTGGTCTGTCTGGCCGTGGCTTTGTTCACCGCGCGTTTCTTCATCCACGACAAGGGCTTCCTGCTGCTGCAGCCGCGGCGGCTGTTCGCCCTGATCTTCTACTGCCTGGTAGTGTTCCCGGGCGAGCTGCTGCGGGCCAACGTGAACGTGGCGAGGCGGGCTTTCCAGCCTAAGATCCCGCTCAATTCCGGCATCGTCAAGGTGCCGGTGCACGTGCAGTCAACTTACGGCCGGGCCATGCTGGCTGATTCCATCACCCTGACTCCGGGCACCATCACCATGGAATGCGCCGAGGACGAGGGCCAGCTGTACTACTACATCCACTGGCTGGACGTGCTGGAGGAAGACCCGGACAAGGCCGGAGATATGATCAAGGGCCGCATGGAAAAATGGGTAAGGAGGATATGGGATTGATAGAATTACTTATTGCCGCCATCTTCTTCGCCCTGCTGGCGCTGATGCTGTTCTACCGCCTGGCTTTCGGCCCCACTCTGGCGGACCGGGCCATCGCCGGTGACGCCATCGAAATGCTGGCCGCTACCTCGCTGCTGTGCTATGCCCTGTACAGCGGCCGCGGCATCTACCTTGATATTTCCCTGGTAGTGGCCATATTAGGCTTTATCGGCACCCTGCTGATAGCCAAGTATTTGGAGGGCAGCCTATGAGTATCGCATTGCGTATCATCATCGATATCCTGCTGGTCGTCTCCTGCGGCTTCGCTCTGGCCGGCGTCCTGGGCATGCTGCGTATGCCCGACGTGTTCAACCGGATGCAGACCAGCACCATCATTTCCGTGTTCTGGCTGCTGGGCCTGATGGTGGCCGGCGTGCTCTTCGCCGCCCTGGTCATGCACAGCGGCAGCGCCGCCGTGAAGGTGGTGCTGATCGGCCTGTTCTTCGTGCTGACCGCGCCGGTGGTGGGCCACGCCATCTCCCGCGCCGCCTACATCAGCGGGGAAAGGCCCTACACGCCTCTGAAGCCGGATAAATACGGAGAGGATAAGCCTTACGATAAGGAGGGAATCATATGAGCGTGATATTCTTCCTTAACTTCGTCATCATCCTGGGTATCGTCGTTTCCGCCTGGCTGGCCGTGAGCTTCGACGACCTGCTGTCGTCCATCATCGCCCTGGGCGCCACCGGTACCCTGGTCGCGCTGGAATTCATCATGCTGAGCGCCCCCGACGTGGCCATCGCCGAGGCGGCGGTGGGCGCGGTGCTCTCCACGGTGATCTTCATCGTCGGCCTGCGCAGAGTTATGCCGAAAGAGGGTGAGGACCAATGAAACGAGCTGTAACCATTGTGGCGCTGGCCGTGTTCCTCATTTTCGGTCTGTTCGCCGTATCCGACATGGCCGGTCTGCCCCGCACCTACGACGGCTCCGGGGTGGACGTGGAAGCGCTTTACGAGTCGCCGGAGGCCTACGAGCAGTACCTGGCTGAACCCGACGGCGTAGCTTCCGTCATCGTGGCCGAGGACCTGGCCAAGACCCACGCCGTCAACGCCGTCACCGCCGTGGTCTTCGACTTCCGCGGTTACGATACCATGGGCGAGGCCTTCATCCTGGTCACCGCCATCTCCGGCGCCATGGTCATCCTGCGTCGCAGAGCAAAGGGGGCGAAATCCGATGACAGTAAATAAGCGCAAGCCCCCCATCACCAATATCGTGCGCTGCGCCGCCGATTTCTTCACGCCCTTCGCTCTGGTCTACGGCTTCGCCGTCATCCTCCACGGCCACCTGTCTCCGGGCGGCGGCTTCCAGGGCGGCGTGGTAGTGGCCGGCGCGGCGGTGCTGCTGTGGGCCGGCTACGGCTACGAGGTCGTGGGCAAGCTCTTGAAGCCCGACACTCTGAAGGCCCACGAGGCCGCGGCCGCCATCTGCTACGTGCTCCTGGCCCTGCTGGGCGTGGTGGCCGGAGCCATGTTCTGCAGCAACGTACTGTACCAGATCGGCGACGTCGGCGATTTCATCAGCGCCGGCACCATCGCCTTCATGAACTACGCCGTGGGCTACAAGGTCCTCACCGGCGTGGCCTGCCTGCTGCTGCTTTTGTGCAGCCTGCTTTCCCAGGATCAGGACGAAGAGGAAGGGGGTGAGCAGGAATGATCCTTACCAACTACGTCTGCTCCATCCTGCTGATCGCTCTGGGCCTGTACTGCGTGGTCTGTAAGCGCAACGTGTTCAAGATCGTCATCGGCATGGGCGTCATCGACTACGGCGTGAACCTGCTCATCGTCAGCATCGGCTTCAACCCCGGCGGCTCGGCTCCCATCTTCACCGCCCGGGAACTGAGCCACGATATGTTCTTCGTGGACCCGGTGCCCCAGGCCCTGACCCTGACCTCCATCGTCATCGGCGCCTGCGTGACGGCTATGGCCATGGCCATCGTCATCAAGCTCAAGCAGAAATACGGCACCCTGGATACTGAAAAAATCAGGAGGATACACGGATGATACAACATTTACCTATCCTCGCGATCATGACCTATTTCCTGGGCGCCTTCCTTACCACCCTGCTGGGACATAACAGCAAGTCCGTCCGCTGGTTCCTGGTCATGCTGGCCTCCGTCGCCTCCTTCGTCATGATGTGCCTGCTGATCAAGCCCATCTTCCTGGACGGCGGCATCATCGGCTACTGGATGGGCGGCCGGGCTCCCGAGGCGGGCTACGCCATCGGCATCGGCCTGGAGGTGGACGCCCTGTCCCTCTTCTTCGGCCTGCTGGTCACCTTCACGGTGCTGCTGTCCGCCGTCTACTCCATCAAGTACATCAGCCGGGACGACGCTCAGGATAAATACTACACCCTCTTCCTGATGCTGGCCGGCGGCGTGCTGGGTCTGGTGCTCTCCGGCGACCTGTTCAACATCTTCATCATGGTGGAGATCATGACCTTCGCCGCCGTGGCCCTGACCGCCTACCGCAACTGGGCCGAAGGCTCTCTGGAATCGGCCTTCAAGTATCTGGCGGTGGGCTCCATCGGCTCCTCCATGATCCTGGCCGGCACCATCATGGTCTATTCCCAGGTACATACCCTGAACCTGGCCCAGATCTCCGCGCTCCTGGCCGGACAGGGCCTGACCAACACCACGGTCTTCGCCTTCGCCCTGCTCTTCATCGGCTTCGGCGTCAAGGCCTTCATCGTGCCCTTCCACCCCATCGCGGCGGACGCCTACATGACGGCTCCCGCCTCCATCTCCATGGTGTTCTCCGGCATGGTGAACAAGGCCGGCGTCTACGGCATGATCCGTCTGGTCTACGTGGTGTTCCAGATCATGGACGTGAAATCGGTGAACTACCTGATCGTGCTGCTGGGTACGATCACCATGTTCATCGGCGTCACCAGCGCGTTGAACCAGCATGATTTCAAACGCCTGCTGGCCTTCCATTCCATCTCCCAGATCGGCTATGTGATCACCGCCATCGGCCTGGCCACCTCCCTGGGCATTGCCGGCGGCCTCTATCACGCCATGAACCACACCCTGTTCAAGGGCCTGCTCTTCCTCTGCGCCGGCGCCGTGTTCTACAGCGCGGGCACCACCGACCTGGACCGGCTGGGGGGCTTGGCCAAGCGCATGCCTCAGACCGCGGCCATCTTCCTGGTGGGGGCCGCAGCCATCTCCGGCATCCCGCCCTTCAACGGCTTCGCTTCCAAGTGGGTCATCTACCAGGCCTGCTATGAAGCGGCGGCTGCCGCCTCCGGCTTCGCCAGCATCTTCTACGCCGTGGTCACCATCGTGGGCCTGCTGGTGTCGGTGATGACCCTGGCCTCCTTCGTCAAGGTCAGCCAGTCCGTGTTCTTCGGCCAGCTGCCCGACGAATTCGACGAGGTGAAAGAAGCCCCGCTGCTCATGCGCATCCCCATGTGGATCATGGCTGCCTGCTGCCTGCTGGCCGGCCTGCTGCCCGGACCTCTGTCCCGCTTCGCCCTGCAGCCCGCCGCGGCGGCCACCTTGAACATCAAGGGCTATATCGACACCATGATGGGCGGCGGCTATGCCGCGTCCCAGATGGGCGACGTCACTCCCGTGGCGGAGCTGGATTTCTCCACCATCGGTTACTGGCAGCCCGTGGCCTGGCTGGTGCTGTTCGTCATCATCATGGCGGCGGTGCTCATCGTGGCTCTGGGCAGCCAGGGCGCCAGAGGCAACAAGCGCTCCACCGAGCTGGAAAAGGTGGACGGCAAGTACGCCACCTTCTTCGGCGGCGAACACAGCACCTATTCCATGGTGGGCGGCTCCGACCTGTTCTGGGGCCTCAGGTATAACCTGCGCCATTACTTCGGCTTCCTGTCAGATATGCACAGCGGCGTGGTCAACGACTACGCATTGTGGGCCGTCACCGCCGCCGCCGGCATCATCCTGTACATGTTCCTGTTTCTATAGGGGGTGACGGAAATGGATATACTAATGAAAGCCCTTTATCTGCTCATCTTCCCCGGCCTGCTCTACTGCTCCGTCGCCGGCCTGCTGCTGGCAGGCATCGACCGCAAGGTGGTGGCCCGCATGCAGAAGCGCATCGGCCCGCCGCTGCTCCAGCCCGCCTACGACTTCTTTAAGCTGCTGGGCAAGGAGACCATCGTACCCGCGGCCGCGGCCCGCCGCACCTTCCTGGCGGCGCCGGTCATCGGCCTGGTCTCCCTGGTGGTCACCGCCGTGCTGGTGCCGGTGTTCGGCTTTTCCGCTTTCGGCGGCGTGGCCGACGTGGTGGTCATCCTCTACCTGCTGACCATTCCGGCCGTGGCCATCATCATGGGCGGCGCGGCCAGCGGCTCCCCCTACGCCGGCGTGGGCATCTCCCGCGAAATGGTGACCATGATGGCCTACGAGCTGCCGCTGGTCATCGTGCTGCTGGCTGTGGGCAAGGCGGCAGGGGACGGCGGCGTCACCTTCTCCCTGTCCAAAATCGTCGAGTACCAGCAGGCTAACGGCCCGCTGATCACCCACTGGACCATGTGGCCCGCGGCTTTGGCCATGCTGCTGGTGATCCCGGCGGAGATCGGCTCCCATCCCTTCGACGTGGCCGAAGCGGAGACCGAGATCTGCGAAGGCGCCCTGGTCGAATACTCCGGCGCGCCCCTGGCCCTGTTCAAGCTCAGCTCCGCCATCAAGCTCTACATCATGACGGCCCTGTTCAGCTGCCTCTTCCTCAGCGGCTGGGGCACCGGTATCGTGGCGGTAGACGCCCTTATCCTGGTGGCGGTGTGCGCCGTCATCATGCTGATCTGCGTTTCCCTGGTGCGGGCGGTCTGCGCCCGTCTCAAAGTTGAGATACTGTTCCGCTTCTACTGGCGGGTGGTGGCCGTCCTGGCCGCAATCAGCCTGATCCTGGCCTGGCTGGTAGGTTAAGGAGGACGTTACATGTTCAAGAAACTGATCGACAACAGCACGGCGAAATCGCCCTGGATCTACCATATCAACGCCGGCTCCTGCAACGGCTGCGACATCGAGCTGGTGGCGGTGCTCACTCCCCGCTACGACGCGGAACGCTTCGGCTTCAAGCTGGCGGGCACCCCCCGTCACGCCGACATCGTGGTGGTCTCCGGTCCGGTGACCTCCCAGAGCAAGGAGCGTCTCATCCGCACTCTGGAGCAGGTGCCCGAACCCCGGGTCATCGTCTCCCTGGGCTCCTGCCCCCGTTCCTGCAACGTGTTCAAGGGCAGCTATTCCGTGGAAGGTCCGCTGGATAAGTTCTGCCACGTGGATATCAGCGTGGCCGGCTGCGCGCCCAAGCCCGAAGCCATCGTGCTGGGCCTGGCCCAGGCCGCGCAGCTGCTGAAGCAAAAACGGGAGGAGGCGGCGCAGAAATGATCAGGTTCCCCTACGTCAGAGAGGCGCTGACCCAGGTGTTCAGCAAGCCCAGCACCGAAAAATATCCTTTCGTGAAAAAGGAGGCTCCCGAAAACTACCGGGGCCGCATCAAGTTCCATCCCGACCGCTGCATCAACTGCGGCATGTGCATCCGTGTCTGCTCCCCGGGGGCCATCGTGCGCACGGTGGAGAAGCAGGAGGACGGCGATCTGGTGACCATGGAATTCCATATGGATTCCTGCACCTTCTGCCAGATGTGCGCCGATTTCTGCACCAAGAACTCCATCGAGCTGACCAAGGATTACGAAATGGTGGCGTCCGATCCCAAGGATCTGATCGAGAGCGGCACCTTCCTCAAGAAAAAGCCGGTGCCCAAAAAGCCGATAAGTGATGAGCTCCCGCCTGCGCCCAAGGTCGACGACCCGGAAATGTGAGTTTTTTATCAAAGCCCGTCTCCTGCCGGAGGCGGGCTTTTTCTATGCCTGCGTTTTCAGTTCATATTAGGTTAATGCGGGCGGCTTATACTTATCCTACCTTACTGTGGAGATTTGTCATGAAATCCAGCCAAGCCAAAAAACAGCCGATAATAAGCTCCGGCCATATGCTGCTGGGCTGCCGTTTCGATATCTGGCTCAAATTATTGATCCAGAACCGCTTCCATATCGCGCCCTCCCGCATCCCCCAGGCCCTGTATATCACCCTGCTTTCCCTGTTCCTCTTCCCCTTCGCCCTGCTGGAGCGCCTGATACTGGCCCTGCCCCTGAAAAGGCAGAAGGTGAAGCGGCCCCTGTTCGTGCTGGGGCACTGGCGCAGCGGCACCACCTATCTGCAGAACCTGCTGTCGAAGGACCCGGCTTTGGGCTGGTTCGAACCGGCGGCGGCCACCATGTTCAACAACGTGACCCTGCTGGGCTGGCTAATCCGCCCGCTGATGCGGGGAGTGCTGCCCGACGCCCGGCCCATGGACAATCTGGAATACACCGAAGACCTGCCCATGGAGGAAGTGTTCGCCGTGGCTTCCGTGTCCACCCTGGCGGTGGACAACCTGATGTCCTTCCCGGAGTACTTCGAATATTATCTGGACGCGGCCTTCGTGGACCAGCTGCCGGAGGATCTGAGGCAGGAATGGCGCCGCAAATACGATTACGTCCTGCGCAAGCAGACCTGGCGCTGCAAAGGAAAGCCGCTGATGCTGAAATCGCCTGACGCCACCTGCCGCGGCCTTGAGCTCTACCGCATGTACCCCGACGCCCGTTTCATCCACATCTACCGCGATCCCTACAAGGTGGTGCGCTCCACCATCAACATGTTCGTGAAGATCATGGACCAGATGTGCCTGCAGAAAAAGCCCGATCCTATGTACATCGAGGACATGATCG
>CAMZIS010000052.1 GCA_947307285.1 uncultured Peptococcaceae bacterium
AGGCAGATCAAAGCCGTCCGCTGACGCCGGTAAACGACACGCTATTGAATCGGTATAAGCCATGCAGTATAATAAATTGATTAGATGCTTTGTTTTAAACATGTCCCCGGCCCATTCCCTCAGATCATAGCCGGTCTATCATAATAAAAGCAGAAAGGCGCTAAATGAACACGCAGGAAGCAAACGCAAAGATGGTGACGAGACTGTTATTCCGCCTGCTGCCGGTCCAGGTGCTGCTGGCGGCTGTCGGCGCGGTCAACGGTATCGTTTCCAGCTTCTTTGCCAGCAACTACGTGGGCATCGACGCCATGAGCGCAGTAGGCCTCTATGCACCGATCAACATGATGATCACGGCTATCAGTACCATCCTGGTGGGCGGTTCAGTTATCCTGTGCGGCAAGTATTTGGGACAGAACCAGCAGGAAAAGACGCAGAACGTGTTCTCCCTGGACCTTATGGCCACCACACTGATCGGCATCGCGTTCATCATTCTTTTCATCGTGTTCGCCGTCTTCGATCTTACCGGCTTTATCACCCGGGACGCGGCGGTACGTCCGCTATTCAATCGCTATCTGCTGGGGCAGGCCATCGGCGTCATACCTCTCATGTTCGGCAACTCTTTCGCGTCTTTCCTGTCGCTGGAGAACATGAAAAGACGGACGCTGGTCGCCACTGTCGCCTATATCATCGTCAACGTTTTGCTGAATTTCCTGTTCGTCAAGATGCTGCATATGGAGGCGTTTGGACTTGCCCTGGCCTCATCTCTCGGCCTGTGGGTGTTTTTCGGCATACAGGCGGCTTATTTTCTCTCCGGCCGATCCCACCTGCGCTTCTCCCGACGCGGCCTCGCCTGGGGGGAAAGCCGGGATATAGTCCGTATCGGCCTGCCCGGGGCGGCCAGCTATATGTATCAAACCGCCCGCGGTCTGATCGTCAACTGGCTGCTGGAGATATTTGTCGGCAGCGTCGGTGTGTCGGCCTTTGCAGCGGCCAACAATCTGATGGCCATCTTTTGGTCTCTGCCCACGGGCATGCTGGCCGTATCCCGTATCCTGATCAGCGTCAGCGTGGGCGAGGAAGATCGGCAGACCCTGACCGACGTCATGCGCGTCATGTTCCGCCGCTTTTTGCCGCTCATGGGCGCGATCTGCGTGTTGATCATCGCATGTGCCATTCCCCTTACCCGCATCTTCTTCCAGGACCCGGCCGAACCTGTATACCTGATGACAGCCTGGGGCTTCCGGATCCTGCCGCTATGCATGCCGTTTAGCATAATCTGCATGCATTTCACCTGCTACGGCCAGGCCTCGGACAAGCAGGGCCTGGTGCACCTGCTGGCTCTGCTGGACGGCGTGGTCTGCGTGGCGGGCTTCACCGCCCTGCTGATCCCCGGCACCGGCATGAACAGCGTATATATTGCCAACGTCCTCAACGGCGTCGTCACCACCCTGGTCATCATCGGTTACGCCTGGCTGAAAAAGAAGCGCTTTCCCCGGGATATGGACGACCTCATGGTCATACCCGATGATTTCGGCGCGGAAAAGGCGGCGCGGCTGGACCTGAGCATCCGCAGTATGGAAGACGTCGTATCAGTGGCCGAGCGCATCCAACAATTCTGCATCGAACGGGGAGTCGATAAACGCCGCGCCTATCTGGCCGGTCTATCCATGGAGGAAATGGCGGGCAATATCGTTGATCACGGATTCCGCAAGGACAACAAAAGCCATTCAGTCGACGTGCGCGTCGTGCACAAGGATGACGACATCATTCTGCGTATCAAGGACGACTGTGTTCCCTTCGATCCGGGAGAACGGCAAAAGATCGCCGATGAACAGGATCTTTCAAAAAACATCGGCATCCGCATGGTTTTCAAGATGGCCCGGGACGTTCAGTATCAGAGCATCCTCGGCCTCAACGTTTTGACTATCCGGGTCTGAAAGGAAGTAAAAGTATGAAAGCAGGGAAAACCGCTGATCACAGGCCGGTACGGACGGAAGATGAGAAATGTCCCCTGTCGGAAATGGGCATGGGTGCCGGAGACCGTCGCGGCCCGGGCTATACTGCCCCCGATCAGGATCCCGTTGCGGAAGAAGCGCCGCCCATACTCGATACCGTAAAGACACAGGCTGACGAGGATACTATGATCCTGCAAACTGAAAGGCTCGTTCTCCGACCCTGGCGGGTAACGGACGCGGAGGCTTGTTATGAATACGCCAAAGACCCCCGGGTGGGGCCGGTCGCCGGCTGGCCGGTCCATACCAGCGTGGAAAACAGCCGGCAGGTCATACGGGACGTGCTGTCCGCTCCGGAGACCTACGCGATAGTTTTAAAGGAAAGCGGCGTGCCCATCGGCAGCATCGGCCTTAAATTCCACTGTGACCTGGCGGAAAAGGACGATGAGGCTGAGCTGGGTTTCTGTCTGGGCGTCCCCTACTGGGGCCGGGGTCTTGTGCCGGAAGCGTCGCGGGAAATGCTCCGCCACGCCTTTGAAGACCTGGGGCTGGAGCGGGTCTGGTGCGCTTATTACGACGGCAACGAGAAATCCAAACGAGTCCAGGAGAAGCTGGGATTCAGGTATATGTGGACGACGCCGGACGTACCGGTGCCGCTGCTGGGCGAAACCCGGATCGGCCACGTCAACTGCATGACCAAAGAGGAATGGCAGGCTAATAGATAAATCTGTTTCTGGCAGGAGGAGCATATGGATCTGCGATGGGAAGATGGCTTCAAAATCAAGGTTGGCACATACAAAAACGAAGCGACGATTTCCGCGAACCGTGAGGGCCTGCTTTCATTGGCGAATCAGCTGTCAGCCCTGGCAGAGGAAGCCCCGGGGAGCCATATCCATCTCGACCAGTATAACTCTCTTGAAGACGGTTCTGTTGAGCTGATAATCGAGAAGACAGACTGACGGTATAATTAGCATGGATACGTTTTATACAAACGACCGGAACGAATGGCGGAAATATCTCGCAGAGCATTTTGAGACGGCAGCGGAGATCTGGTTCGTGTTTCCCATGCAGAGCGCAGGCGAGGAAGGCCTTTCCTATAACGACGCCGTGGAGGAAGCGCTCTGCTTCGGCTGGATCGACAGCACCAACAGACGGCTGGATGAGACGCACTGCGCCCGGCGTTTCACTCCCAGGAAAAAGGGCAGCTCATATTCACAACCTAATATCGAGCGCCTGATCTGGCTGGACACCCGCGGCATGATCCATCCCAAGGTTAGAGAAAGCGTTCTTCCCATAATACGGGCGCCTTTCGTGTTCCCGCCGGACATCATCGACGCGCTGAAACAGGATGATACCGTTTGGGAAAACTACAGGCGATTTACCGATCCATATAAGCGTATACGTATCGCCTATATAGAGGCGGCAAGAAAACGACCGGAAGAATTTCAAAAACGGCTGCAAAGCTTTATCGAAAAAACCCGCCGCAACAAACTGATAAGGGGATACGGCGGGATCGAGAAATACTATGAATAGCAGTCGTTTGCAGGATAAACATATCTGTTCGGTGCTGCGGTGACGCCGCGCAACAACAGGAGCGGAGTGAAAATGGTCATAGGCATCATAGGCGAGAACTGCAGCGGCAAATCCACGCTGGCCCGTAAGATCAAAGAGGCGCTCGGGGCGGAGATCGTAACGGGAAAAGACTATCTCCGCATGGCAAAAACGGAAAGCGAAGCTGTCCTTTTGTTTAAGGATAAGCTTGCTCAGGCCATGTCTGGAGATAACGTGATTTATGTCATCTCCGAACCGGAACACACAAGGCTGCTTCCCGAAGGCGCCATAAAGATCCTGGTCAGCGCTGACCTGGATACGATCAAAGAACGCTTCAAGGCAAGGATGCGCGGCGATCTGCCCGCACATGTTTCGCGGATGCTGGAGAAAAAACACGGGATGTTTGACGGCGGGACTTACGATTATCGTTACGACGGAGCAAGCGGGAACGCCGCCACCCTATGCGCTGCTCTTAAAGAGCGGCTTTGATCGGCTCTTTAAGAGCGATTTGGAGGATGAAGGAGGCCGATCGTGAGCAGACAGCTTTTATCTCAAGCTTTAATCAAGTTCTTTTCCGGTTTGGCCATAGTGATGATCCTGCTGTTCCTTCCGGCGGGCACGCTGCGCTATCCTCAGGCCTGGCTGTTGATCGGGATACTGTTCGCCCCCATGTTCATCGCCGGTCTGTTCATGATGGCCAAGGCTCCGGAACTGCTCAAGAAACGGCTGAACGCCAAAGAAACCGAATCCGAACAGCGTCTGGTCGTACTCCTTAGTGGCCTCACGTTTCTTGCCGCTTTCATCTCTGCCGGCCTCAGTTTCAGATTCAAAGCACTGCTGCTCCCCTTTCCCGTCAGCGTCATTGCCGCAGTCGTCTTTTTGGCCGCCTACGCGCTGTACGCGGAAGTCCTGCGGGAAAACGCCTATCTTTCCCGTACCATAGAAGTGCAGACGGGACAGAAAGTGATCGATAGCGGTCTGTACGGCATAGTCCGGCATCCCATGTATATGGCCACTGTGCTGCTTTTTCTGATGATGCCTTTAGTGCTGGGCTCGGTCATTTCCCTCATCTTCATGCTGGGCTATATCCCCGTCATCGTAAAACGGATACGCAACGAGGAGCAGGTGCTTGAGAAAGGACTGCCCGGCTACAGAGAATACAAAAAACGCGTCAGATACAGGCTGCTACCCTTTATCTGGTGACTGTTTTGGGAAACTAATATACCCCGGATAACGACAGGCCGCCCATGCAGTCCGTCATTGTCCGGGGTGTTATTGCAATTATTCTGCTGCGGCAAACAGAAGATGATCGCCGCAGTTTTTTATTTCGCATTTATGTTTAACGTCAGGCTGCCGGTGGCGCCTTTCTGCGCCGTGATGCGAACGGCGTACTCACCTGCCGACAAAGTGAAGGAACTGCCGCTGCCGGAAGAGAAATCTCCCCAGAAGACCGGCTCCGTCATTTCTTTATCGTCTGCCGGGAACAGTTCGACGCGGATGGTATCTTCCGCCCGCAAATCGGCCTTGATCTCGACCATCTGCCCCTCCGCTACCGTTATGTTTCCCGTTTCACAGGCGTCAGCCGCTGCCCTGCGGGCCTCGACAATGATGGAATCATCAAAAAAACCAACCTCAAAAACAGGTCTGAAATGGTAGGCCACCGCACAGACGGCGGCTATGACCATAAGCGCTGCAACGGCGATACCAATGATTTTTAATTTCTTGTTTTTCATTTTTTGCTCCGCTTTCAGTTTTATAAGTCGATCAGATTCTGTCGAGGTACATTATAACACATATTACCTCAGTTGTATCCGTATATCTTCAGCAGCTTTTTCGACGGGGCCGCTGTGGAACTGAGAGGCAGGTTCAACTGGTCGTTCGTGTTGCTGCAGTACAAAACCTCCTGCAAGTTGCCTTCGCTGTCGGTCACGCACTGGCTGACGATGACCACGTGAGGGCTCTCGGAAATATCCTTATCCTCTGACGAGAGCATGAAGATGACGTCGCCCGGCTGGGCGAAATAGACCCAGAGATCCTCCCCGGTCACGATATCGCCGTTTCTCATATAATCCGCAAACATGGGGATGTAGACCCAGGAGGCGGTATAGCCGGTCTTAGCGGATTCCTCGTCATGAACGTCGCTGAAAAATTTCCACTGATAAGGGCTTGCGTCGTCCATGGGTACGCCGCCGGCATGGATGCACTGGGAAACGAAATTGGCGCAGTTGCTTTCAAAATCGCCGTACTCTCCGTTTCTGGTCAGCGCGTATTTCAGGGCATAGGAACCGGCCTGCTCCCGGTCGTATGGGTGGGCGCAGCTGAGCTCAGGGCATTGGGCTCCGGCATTGATCTGCGCCTTTTCCTCTTCGTATCTTTTCTGCGCCTCCAAGGAGGCGGTCACATATTTATCAAGCAGCTGATCTATGCTCTCCCGGTCGGAAGCGTCCATCTCCATGAAGAACTGGAAAGCGCCTTCCTCCCGGTGCAGCTCGGCGATAGCGTATCGACCGTCTTCCTGTTTCAGCGTAAAGCTGTTGGCCAAATCAGTCTGGCGGCTCTCCACATCATCCAGGAAATGGTACTTCATGACCATATCTTCCGTGAAGCTGACTTTAACGCTGCCGTCGGCTTGGTTTTCTACGCCGGTGATATCTAAAGCGTAGCCGCAGTCGTCCATGCGCAGGTCGTTTTCCACCTGGCTGCGGTAATCCACCGTAGCGGCCACCGCAGATTCCGCAAGATAAACCTGATCGGAAGCATCCTGGGCAAAGAATCCGGAAAGATCATAGCACTGCAGGTATTTCAAAGAACGGTAATACAGATCAAGAAAACCGGTTATGGGCTGAAGCAACGCCTGATCTTTCTCATCAAGATTATTCACTTCCCGGCAGTAGCTGAAATCATCCTCCACCACCAGCACCTGCCGCTCTACGCTGGCCGTATTGCCGCTGCTGTCGCTGGCGGTGTAAACGATGGCGTACTCCCCTGCCGCCGCCGTATCCACGTTATCGCTGACCCGGACCCGGTCCGTCATATCACCATCGTAATTATCCGTAACAACCACTCCGGGATCGATCATTTCTTCCCCCACTGGCGTGATGATAGATCGGCCCACCAGTTCGATCTCCGGCGCCAGGGTATCGGCCACGATGACGGTCCGGTAACGGTGCTGCAATAGCCAGCTGTAAGTCAGCTTATAGACGCCGGGCTTGCCGGTGTCCAAGTTGCCTGTGCCCTTGATATGCTCGCTGGTCAGGATGTTGGTCGCGCCCGGGTCGTCATAATCCGTATTGACTTCCACCGTCACGGTAGCATCGCCGTTGACGCGGATGAAAAACGGGACGAGCAGAAAAACCAGCACAGTCGATATCAGCAGCAGGCTGAACAAAGCGATGATAAGCCGTTTCTTCCTTTTCGGGGCTATGTTTTCAGTTGTGGAGTCAGAGACAGTCATATGTAAAAAAAGAGGCGCGCTTACGTATGCTTAGATCCAGCATTTCTCATATAATAGCAACCGTAAATAAGGTATTTCAAGGTCTTGGCATAATATCCTTCAACGCATGCGGATCGGCAGGCAATTTGATCTGAGCCGGCTGTCAGACGCGATTAATGAAAGCGAAATGGCGGCTATGTGTTTTATTGCCCTGGTCAATTAATCATATAATATCGCAACAAATCATAAGAATAACAGAATAAAAAACTCTTTCGCAGCTCTTTATATTCTTTACCTAATTATTTATAACCTGCTTTTAAGATAACAGCAGATATATGATACTCTGTCAAATGACTAATCTTGTGAGAACATAATAGATAAAGTGCCTTATCAAATTCATTTCATATTTTTACTTTTATGGTCTAAAAATTAGTGATATATGACTAATAACTGCTAGATGAATAGTTTATAATGTATATACAAATATTTATACAGCAGTAATACTTTATCATGATAGGAGTGATGACGATGAATACGCAGGAAGCTGTTTCAAAACGCATCAACCAGCTTTGTAATGATAAGGGAATTACGCCTAACGGCATCAGCAATATATCGGCAGTGCCGCAATCAACTGTCAAAAGCATACTTAACGGGGAAAGCAAAAACCCCGGTATCGTG